>JBLIIE010000221.1:0-7351 GCA_047634635.1 Granulosicoccus sp.
ATCGCACAGACAGACGCTAACGTGCTTATTCTTGGTGAAAACGGCACTGGGAAGTCCCTTCTGGCTAATCGAATTCACCAACAATCAAGCCGCGCTGACAACCCAATTATCACCATCAATATGGCAGCGGTACCCGAAAACCTCTTTGAGAGTGAATTGTTTGGCCATCAAAAAGGTGCTTTTACGGATGCTAAACATAATCGTGTCGGTCGTTTCCAATTGGCTGATCAAGGCAGCTTGTTCATGGATGAAATTGGCTCTCTACCGCTTAACCTGCAACCAAAGCTTTTGCGAGTATTAGAGACCGGAGAATACGAAGTACTGGGGTCAAGCCAAACTCAAGTAGCCAGAGTCAGATTGATCAGCGCAACCAATGCTGATCTCGATCAACTGGTATCTGAGGGTATATTCAGACAGGACCTCTTATATCGACTCAATACTCTCGTCATCACCATGCCGCCACTTCGAGACCGAGTTGAGGATATAGAACCGTTGGTTGAGTCATTCAACCAACTCTTTTCAGCAAAATATCAAAAGGCTAAACCAGCCTTCGCATCTTCAGCCATCGAAAAATTACGTCAACATAGTTGGCCTGGGAATATCCGTGAACTGAGCCATGTAGTGGAAAGGGCGGTTCTACTCTGCAGTGAGAACGAAATCATGGAAGCGCACCTGATGCTTGAAATGAAGGACTCAAATAGCAGCACTGGCAATGTTGAAATTCGGCCACTTGAACAAGCCGAGCGCCAGTTGATCAAAAGAACGATGGATGTAACATCTGGCAACATCATTGAGGCTGCAAAACTTCTCGATATATCTCGTAATGCCTTGTATCGTCGACTGGAAAAACACAACCTCGATTTTAATAGTGAATAAATCCCTCAGCTACTGGAGGCAGCAAGCTTGAGTCATGAAAAGTGGCTGATCATAAGTTTTGGTCTCACCATTGCGACGATCCAGACTCTGGTTGGCCTGTTGACCTGGAACCTGGGCTGGGACCTGCATGCTATCGCGACATTATGTTTCGTACTCAGCTACCCACTTTTCTGGCTGGCCTGGCGTGGTTACCGGTTCTGGCGCCAGTCACTTATGCAACTCACTATATACACCCAGATCTTGAAGGAAGGCAAAAGTAATCTAATTATTAAAGGCCAGCATCCCGAAAACCTGTTACTTGAACTGCAGACAGAAATCGAGAGCCTCGCCAAGGTGCACTCAGAAAAAACGGCGCAAAATCAAACATTGGATAATATGCTAAGCCAGATCCTTGATACCTGGTCAGTGCCTGTTTGTCTTTTTGATCAGGACCTGAATCTGACCTACCGCAATTCTGCTATGAATGAACAGATACAGCAGCCGATGTTATTGGGGACTAATGCGCTTGAGCTGGGATTCGTCAAACAAAATAATCATTTTTCTCACATCAAGTTCGACCAGCGATGGCAATGTCAGACTATCAAGTATTTGCAACAAGGGCTTGAAGATAGCCAGGATCACTGGTTATTCTCGGCTCTGGATATATCTTTAGTATTAAACAAAAACCAAACAACCACACAGAATAATCTCATTCGTGTACTCGGCCACGAAATTCGTAATTCTTTAACCCCGATGTACTCCATGACCGACACTTTACTCAACAGTGAATCATTCAACGAAGAGAAGACCCGCCTGGTTCTGTCTAGAATTCACAAACGCAGCGAGCATTTACTGTCCTTCATTGCGGAGTACAGCAAGTTATCTCAATTACCGCCGCCAAACTCTCGCTGGTTCAATTTTAGCGAGGTATTAGCAGAAGCTAAAAGTATGATGGAGGTCCATGCCTGCCAGATTACATTTCAGGGAAAAGAGCAGTGTTATGGCGACGCCGGGCAAATTACTCAAGTACTGATAAATCTATTTAAAAATGCTGTAGAAGCTTGGGAAGTTCCTGCGTCAGTTGAACAGGAAAAGATCGAAATTCTAATTAAGTTCTATGACTCTCAAGAAAACCAGGTGATAGAAGTGAGCGATAATGGACCTGGCTTCGCCAATTTTAACAATGTGCTCACGCCATTTTATACCACCAAAAAACTGGGCTCTGGCATTGGTTTATCCTTATGTTCAGAGATTGCACAGAATCATGGTGGCAAACTGACAGTATCGAATTTGATTGAGTCGAGAGGCCAACACTTTATGCAAGAAGAAGGGAAAGAAGAAGAAGGTATGCAGAGTGGTGGTGCACTCGAACAAGGGACAGAGATAAGAGGCGCACAGATAAGACTAATCCTCCCGTTTCAGCACTAGCATAACGTCGCTCCTTTTCAGATGCCAGTGGCACTCCTGTCGGAAAATGTGGTTTGTTTGTCTTATTCTAATAGCTTTAGCCAATCAGAAGGGCCCCGTGATTATCAGCCAGTCAATAGCTATAGGCACTCTCTAGGCACTCTGATTAAGTTCCGGGTTTAAGTTCCGGGTTCAGTGTTGGTTTGATTCCACGGCATCTTGGTCAGCATCAATGCCATGCCGCAGTTGTCTGTTACGCCAGCGAATACTAGTCCCGCGCCGACAAATGCACATACAAACAAAAATGCTGGATTGATAAAGCCCAAGATAATGCCAAGTAAAACCAGGCTGCCTGCGGCGATACGAACTTGTCGTTCTAACGACATAACACCAGTGTTTTCCTGAATGATCGTTACGGGTAACTGCTTCAGTGCGTTGATTCCCCCTTCGATGACAACAAGATTTTGTTTGCTTGAGTCAGCGAGTAACGCATGTGCTTTCTTTGCTCGCATGCCAGAACCACAGAGGATGTAAATTGTGTCCGCTTCCTCAATATGATGATCTTTAAGACAGTTCTCAAAGGAGTCTAGTGTCAATTCTTGCAGGGGCAGGTGGATTGAATTCTGAAGTCGCTCGCTGGCTATTTCTGCTGAGGTTCTGACATCTATAACTTTGAGCTTACTATCGGTATTCAACAAGTTGACAAATGTACTCGCTGGGATTGGATTGCTTGAGGTCATGGTGATTCCTTACTAAAGGTTTTTTTAACAGTAGATTTTGTGAAGAACTTCAATGATCGCAATGGACTCTTCGCCATCAAGACTGTAATAAATTGTTTGCGATTCTCGACGAGTCTTTACCAGGCCCGCAACGCGAAGTGATGCTAAATGCTGCGATAGGGCGGATTGGCTAAGGGAAGTCTGCTTGTGAATCTGGCCAACAGAAAGCTCGTTCTCCATAAGCAGGCATAGAATCAAAAGTCGATGCTCATTGGACAATTGCTTCAGTAACGTCGCGGCAACCTGAGCATTGGCCGCTATATCTTTAATGTCCATCTCAAACCATCGGAGTTCTATTCATCGCTGATTATTATATTAGATATTACTAATAAAGATATAAATAATATAGAATGATCTAATATAAAAACTGATTTCGCGACCGATTTCGCTCATTGGGTAAAGTTGTTACCAGTCTCTGAACCCGTGTAACGACATGCGCAACTATTGATCCACTATATTAATTTGATAAATATCAATAGGTTGAAAGATTTATTTGGGCCGCCGTGCAAATTGCCTAAGTTATTTCGACACTTTTGATCTCAATTCCGACTCAGGTACTCAGTCGTCGCGGCAGACGCGAAATTTGCGCTACCAGTACGCAAAAAAGAGTTGGCATTATGGGGAGGGCGGACGATGGTAAATCCGGCTAAACCAGCTTATTGTTAAGCCAAGCTCACAAAGAAGGGTTGCCAAATGAGTACAGTAAGTGAACTTCTCGACCACAAGGGTCGAAATGTCTGGACGATTAGTGCCGACAGCAGTGTTTACGATGCGGTTGCGTTGATGTCGGAAAAGAACGTGGGGGCGCTGGTGGTGACAAGTGATAGCTCTAAGCTTGCCGGCATCATTTCTGAACGTGACTACGCCAGGAAGGTGGTTCTGAATGACAAGTCCAGTAAATCCACATTTGTATCAGAGATCATGACTGCTGAGGTGGTGTTCGCCAAAGAAGATACATTGCTGGATCGTTGTATGGGTCTTATGGCCCAGAAAAAAATCCGCCACCTGCCGATTGTTAGCAACCAGGGCCCGGTTGGAATGATCACGATTGGCGATATCATGAAAACGATTATTGAAGAGCAATCAATGACGATCGAAGAACTAGAAAAGTTTATGTTTGTCGACGAAGGTGGTGAAGGCTAAGCACGAGCCTGAACACCAAATGACTTGCAGACGTGCTCTAGCGATGCTCATTCTCACTTAGGGTTTTTTATTTTTCCTATCTTTTTACCTAATAAATAGGATGCAGTGGGGTCTACAAGCGCTCTTTTTTTCAGTGCATGTCGCCCGAGTAACATACGAAACCGCATATCGTCTCGTGCCGTCAGAGTAAGTTCAATAGGCCAAGAGAATCCACCAACGGTCAGGTGTGATCCAATGACCCAGCGATCCTCCTTGTTCCCACCGGAGTCCATCACCACCCTTTGATCGATAACGTCGGCAGTACACACAAAAACTGTATCAGTATCACGTTGATGTGGGTTTACATGAAACTCAATTCGTTGCACGCCGTCCTCGAAAAATGGACGTAGATTGAATGCATGTATCGCTGAAGTTCGCGCACCCGTATCGACTTTCGCCTTGATCTGAGTTATCCCAAGATCAGGCAAACCGACCCACTCGCGCCAACCTACTACCAGTAGGTCATTCATTCTTATTCCTTAGAAATCACTTTTTATAGAGTAAACTTGTTTGCTCACTAAGATTAGGCGCACTCTGTTCGTCGCTGCAAAGGAACTTTATAAATGAAATTGGCCGTACTCTCTCGTGGTCCTAAATCTTACAGCACCCGACGGTTAGTCGAAGCTGCATTGCAACGAGATCATAGCGTGAAAGTGCTTGATACGCTCAAGTTTGCGATTGATTTACAAAGAAATGTGCCGGATCTTTACTATCGCCAAAAACCACTCAGTGCGTACGATGCAGTGCTGCCCAGGATTGGCTCCTCCATCACCTACTATGGCACGGCCGTTGTCAGGCAGTTTCAGGAAATGGATGTTTTTTGCGCCAACACTGCACATGGTATTACCAATTCACGAGACAAACTGCGTAGTTTACAGATACTGAGCCGCCATAATATTGGTATTCCAAGAACGACTTTCGTGCGTGATAAAAGAGACGTGATCCCTGCCATACAACGAGTTGGTGGGGCACCTGTTGTGATCAAACTCATCGAGGGTACCCAGGGAATTGGCGTGCTATTGGCTGAATCAATGAAGGCTGCAGAGTCTATTATCGAGCTTTTACAGAGCCAAAAGCAGAATGTCCTCATTCAAAAATTCGTTGCTGAAAGCAAGGGCAAGGATATTCGTGCTTTTGTCGTCGGCGATCGAGTCGTTGCAGCCATGCGCCGGACTGCCGAAGGACAGGAGTTTCGGAGTAACGTCCATCGTGGTGGTAAGGCTGAAGCGGTTGAACTCAACGAAGAATATCAAGCAACCGCGGTTCGTTCAGCTCAGATTCTGGGGCTCCAGGTTGCTGGTGTCGACATGTTAGAGGGCAAAGATGGTCCGCAAGTGATGGAGGTCAACTCTTCCCCGGGGCTTGAAGGTATAGAAAGTTCCACCGGATTAGATGTGGCCGGCGCTGTGATCGACTATATCGCCGCTCAGGTAGATTTCCCGGAAATTGACCTCCGCCAACGTCTGACGGTTAGTAAAGGCTATGGCGTCACTGAAATATATGTTCCCGCAGGATCCAAATTCGTTGGCATGACGGTTAAAGAAACTCAATTAGCCGACCAGGACATCAATGTGCTGACGCTTTATCGAGGTTACAAGGTCATACCAAACCCTCGTTCTGACCGAGTGCTGGAACCCGAAGACAAGCTACTGTGTTTCGGCAAGCTGGAGTCTATGCGGGGCATGATTCCTCCAAAAACTAGGCGACGCCGTCGGCCCACCATCAAAGAACTGGTCTCTGACGAGTTAGGAGAGTCGAAAGTGGAAGGAGATCAATCAGATTGAGCCCGAAAGAAACATTAGCAGCACAAAAGGTCAAACGAATTCAATCTGAGTCCTTTGAATTGTGTGGCTACATAGTTCAGTCTGGTGAACGCGTACAGTTTGACCTGCCGCTTGCAAACCTCTACACCAACACACCACTTAGCATGCCGGTAGAAGTTATTCATGGACGTTTTGTAGGCCCTGTTCTATTAATCTGCGCAGCAATACATGGCGACGAACTTAACGGGGTTGAAATTATCCGAAGGATGCGAAGCTTTCGCACATTGAATCGCCTACACGGCACTTTGGTTCTGGTACCGGTTGTCAATTTGTTTGGGTTTATCCACCAGTCCCGCTATTTACCTGATAGGCGAGATTTGAATCGTAGCTTTCCAGGTAGTGAAAATGGTTCGATAGCGTCTCGCATCGCGTACAAATTTTTTAATGAAGTTGTCGCAAAATGTACCAATGTGATTGATCTACATACAGCCGCAATCAATCGAGACAACTTGCCGCAAGTCCGCGCGGCACTGGATGATCCAGGTACAAAGGAAATGGCCATGGGCTTCTCGATCCCCGTTATTATCAATTCTGGCCTCATCGATAATAGCCTGCGCAAAGAAGCAGGGAAACTTGGGATTCCAGTCATTACTTACGAGGCAGGAGAAGCGCTCCGCCTCGATGAACGTTCAATCGTGACCGGTGTGCGGGGCATAGTGAGTGTCATGCGAACCCTGGGCATGTTGCCTTCAAAGCGTATTCAAACAGTGCGGGCTGCACCCTACATCGCCCGCTCCTCAACCTGGTTCAGAGCGCCTGTGGATGGTGTCTTCAGATCCCTTGTGAAGCTGGGTGCAAGCGTGATGAAAGGGACGACGCTTGGTGTCATATCGGAGCCGTTCTCGTCGACAGAAACCATTTTGCAATCAAAAGGGGAAGGTATTGTCATCTGCGTGAGCAATTTTCCGCTCGTAAATGAAGGCGAAGCCCTCTTCCACATCGCAAAATTCGAAGAGGTTGTCGCCGTAGAAGTTGAGATTGCGACACACGAAAGCAATATTGAAGAAGATCGCTTATATGAGATTGAAGCTGTTCCTACGTCGCACATCGATCCGATTGGCTGATCTACTGTATTTCATTCAAACGTTGTGTAATTGCGGTACGATCGCCAAGCGCAACCGATAACCTCATTTCCGACGTCAACACAGCTGTTAGGTTAAGACACGGGTTGGGTTTCTGCAGCCATGAGATCAAAACCGTTACAGACATTGACCAACCAGTACCGACAACTTGTTAACCCAGGCCTTTTGCTCAAGAATTCTTCGCGACGGTACTTTTGAAAGTTCAGGAAAAAGGCGGTTTATA
>JBLIIE010000222.1:0-7266 GCA_047634635.1 Granulosicoccus sp.
CTATCGCGCAGAACTTTTATGTATCCGTTCGGTGTCTGAATGGTATACCCATGAGAAGTTAGACTGCCTTGGCCAAATACGGCTTCAAGATGAACCTGCAGGGCTTCTTGGTTGCTGCTTGATGCTTTTATGGTGATGCCATTAATACCGTAGGCACTATTTCTATGATTCATCCATTCTGGAACTTCCACCAGGTCGCGTCGATGCTGTTGACAGAGAAAAAAGGAAAGCCTAGGGAAAATAGTGTCAGGGAGTAGGGCCAGCGTTGTTTTTGTTCTATCGAAATTCCCATCAGGCAAAACCACATCTCGACCAAACTCCAAATGCCCGCTGAAATTCCAGCCTGCCGTTTGAGCTGTGTGTGCATCTTGGACTGAATCTGTACTGTGAAGAGCTGTCAGGGAAATACCTTCTCTCTCACTGAGGTGCCTGTAGACGTGTCTACCAAATCTAAAATTACCGGCTGGTTTTACATCAATGAGCGTGTCGTCGTACATACTCATAATCTCTAAAAGACAGTCATTAAATATTGCAAGACTAGTGCTTGTACCCCACGGGTGTTTCCCCACAGGTGTCATATTGAAGCCGATACTTGTGAACCGTGACCTCACAAGAGCCATATTCTCAACAGCAATTAGAGGGTGGTCAATGCCAAAGGCTTTAGTCTTGAGCATAGCCAAACGGGATTCTGGATTTGTGAGCCGTGTCGACCCAGATGCTCTTAGAAGCGGTGTACTCCATTAAGGCATCTGTTCCACTTGAACGACCGAAGCCTGAAGCAAGAGATCCACCAAAAGGTGAGGATACATGTATAGCCTTGTAGGTGTTAATCCAAAATGTTCCTGCTCTTACAGCACTGGCAACTCGATGTGCTCGCCCTACATCTCTAGTCCAAACGGCACCTGCCAATCCGAAATCGCTATCGTTTGCTAGCGCGATAGCTTCCTCTTCAGTGTCGAAGGCTATTGCTGTAACTACAGGGCCAAAAATTTCTTGTTGTGCGGCAGTAGATGAGTTGGGTAATGACGTCAATATCGTTGGAGGAACGAAAAGCCCTTCGCCATCAGGCACTGAACATTTCAGTACATTAGCACCTTCATTTATCGCCTGATCAATCATTGATTGAATCCTCGAGTATTGGCTAAGGTTATTGACAGGCCCTATCTCTGTGGTATCAGAAAGAGGATCACCCATTTTGATTTTCTTCATACCCTCAGCGAGCATTTCCTGGAATTCGTCAAGAATGTTTCTTTGAATTAGTAGCCTGGAGCCCGCCACGCAGCTCTGACCCGCGGCGGAAAATATAGCGGCTTGAGCACCTTTGCAGGCCTCTTTTAGTGATGCGTCAGAAAAAATAATGTTGGCAGATTTTCCGCCTAATTCCAGAACCACGGGCTTCAAGCACTGAGCAGCGCTTACTGCCACTTGCCTGCCCGTTGCTGGTGAGCCCACAAATATGACCTTTCGAACTTGCTTGTTGCTAATTGCGGCTTGTGCGGTAGTGGGGCCAAGGCCTGCTAACACGTTAATTAAACCTTTTGGGATGCCAGCTGATTCTGCAATTTTTGCTAAAGCTACCGTGGTTACAGGTGTAAGTTCACTGGGCTTGATAACAACACCATTGCCTGTCGCAATTGCTGGTGCAATTTGCCAACCTGCAGTGAATATAGGGGCATTCCAGGGGGTTATTTGAAATACCACGCCCAATGGTTCTCGTTGGGTATAGTTTAAGTGTCCGCTGGGCACTGGAATAACCTCGCCATAAAGTTTGTCGGTCCACCCTGCATAGTAGGCGAACATTTCCGCAACTTTCATAACCTCTATGCGGCAATCATTAATCGGTTTTCCTGCGACTAGAGATTCCAATTGTGCGAGGGTTTCGGCCTTGAGCGTAACAGCGCGTGAAACCTTCATCATGATCATGCCGCGTGAGTGATGGTTATATTCGTTTTGCCAAAGCTTCTGAGCGATGGAGGCTGCATAGCAAGCATCATTCGCTAGAGATTCAGCAGAGTCGCAGTAATGTGTTAGTTCTTTGCAAGTATAAGGATCTACTAAGCTGATAACACTTCCGTGACCGTCTACGAGAGTTCCATTGATGAAGCTTTGTGGGCGATTTCCCAGTCCTAGATCACCCATTAGCTGAACAAACTGTGTCTTTCTGTTACTCATTGCTTCCACCCTCAAACTCGTAGATGCGATTAAAATCGTCAGAGTCAGGTAACGTGCTGGCACTATCACCCCACATTGCAGCTATTTTAGAAAAACCTGGAAGCTTGATCCCGTTTCCGTCTGCTAACTCCAGAGCGAGTCGAACATCTTTTCGCATCAGGCCCATCGTGAAGCCGGAATCAAATGAATCGTTGAGAATCCATCGAGGATAGTTTATTTCACTGACTGCGCTCCTGCCAGAGCCGGCATTGATACCCTCGAGTAGCCCAGCTGCTGAAACGCCCGCAGCTTCCGCGAGTTTTATAGCTTCGCCTACGAGAATCAAATTGGCTGCGCATAGCATATTGTTAGCAATTTTAGCTGCGTGTCCTGCGCCACTGGCGCCAACTTTGACAATCCGTGCGGTGATTATTTCTAGTATTGGTTTTGCAGTCTCGAAGGCAGCCAGATCACCCCCAATTAGCATTGTCATTGATCCTGCATTAGCAGCAACGGGTCCTCCACTCACCGGTGCATCTAGGAAGTAATAGCCGTTGTTAGTTGCAATAGCACTAAGTTTTTGTGACGTTTCTGGCTTTGAAGTGGAAGTATCCACGACGATGCAGCCAAGTTGAATGGAATTATCAATTGTCGTCATGACACTCTCAACAATCTCAGCTGTTGGCAAGGATAAGAATAGTATGTCTACTTTTGAGGCTACTTCATTGGCTGACTGTGCAACTGGACAGCCTCTTTTTTTAAGCGCCTGCATGATAGAGTCGTTCGGGTCATAACATAATGCAGGAGTGCCTTTGCTGAGTAGTCGTCGGGCCATGCCGCCACCCATGTTTCCACAACCAATTAATCCGGTTTTCAATTTTATGGTTCTCCGTTTCCTGATATTTTCCTTCAACGGTCAATGAATCTAAATTTACTGATCTTATCTCAGACTTAATGTAACCAAGTTTTTTGGTGTCCATATTTGCAACAATAGACCCATAGAAGGCGAAAATGTGCAACGATTCCTTAGTCAGTCAATTTCCAATGTTCGAATTAGTACTCTTGAGCAGCGACTTGATGGCTGCGAATATTTTGCCTGATCATTGAGCGATACATATGATTTACGACTTTCTAATCATTGGTGCCGGGATCTCCGGTGCATCTGCAGCGTACGAGCTGTCAGCTAGCGGCTCTACAGTGATAGTCGAGGCTGAGTTGTTTCCTGGATATCACAGTACCGGGCGCTCCGCAGCCCTTTATACCCCAAACTACGGGCCTGATTTAGTACGGCTGATCAACAAGCAAAGCCACGATTTCTTCTACTCTCCACCCGAGGGGTTTGCCGACCATCCCTTGCTCAGTCCTAGAGGCATGATGACTGTTGCCCTGCGAGATCAGCAGTCAGAATTCAAGGTGAAAATGCGTGATAACACGGCTGGTATTGATGAGCTCAATGCTCAAGAGGTTTTGTCTCGGGTGCCATTTCTCCAGATAAATCAGGTTGTTGGTGGGGCATATGAGAATGGAGTTTACGATATGGATGTAAATGCGATTCACCAGGGCTATCTACGAGGATTTGCCAAGCGCGGTGGAAAATTATTAGTGAATAGTCCAGTTATCTCTTTGCAGTGGTTGCAAAATCACTGGGCCGTCAACGTTGGAGAACAAACGATAGAGGCTCGCACTGTAGTTAACGCGGCTGGTGCCTGGGCAGATGAAGTAGGTCGACTAGCTGGTGCCAAATCAATTGGATTGACTCCTAAACGTCGTACAGCGGCAATGATAGATGCACCCCTAGGTATTAATTTGGACGAAGTGCCAGCACTGGATTTTATGGGTTGCAACAATTATATAAAACCTGAAAAATATCAGCTTATGGTATCGCCTGGAGATGAAAAACCAGTCGCAGCACAGGATATTCAACCAGATGATTTTGATATTGCGGTACTTGTCGAATGGGTGGAATCAATAACTCAGATCAACGTTTCTAAAATAAATCATCAATGGGCTGGGCTGCGATGTTTCGTCAGGGACGGTAAGCCAGTTGTTGGGTTTGATTCTGAGGTCAAGAATTTTTTCTGGCTGGCGGGGCAAGGTGGTTATGGAATAATGATGGCACCAGCATTGGCCATAGCCACGGCAGAGCTTTTGACAAACCAATGTTTGCCTTCGAATTTCCTGGATGTCGGAATAGACGCTCAGTCGTTTTCTCCAACCAGGCTTGTTATTTAGAGTTAGTTCTGGAGATTCAATTGTCAGGTTGTTAATCACAGACTGATGAGCTTGTGAGTCCGAGTACATTTTCTAGTGGCTCCGGCTCGTGCAGATGGAACCCTTGGACATGATCGATTCCCAAATGTTTGACGTTATCCAATGTTGTTTGGTTATCAATATTTGCTGCAAGAGTAGGTATGTTCAAAATATTGGCCAAATCAACAATTGATCGAATTGCTGCGGCATCAATTAGGTCGGTAATGCCTCTGTTTATTAACTCCCCATCGATTTTTATGTAGTCAATTTCTAGATTTCTAAGGTAGCCATAGGAAGCTGAATTCCCACCAAAGTGATCCAAAGCAACTCGCACATCCTGTGCTCTGACATCTTTGATAAACCTGGCTACATCGGTAAAGTTTGATACTGTCGCTGTCTCGGTAATGTCCAAGCATATTCGTTTGCAGACCTCGTTACCAACACGTTCGAACAGCTCTAGAGTTGTTTCCAAAAACGACATGTCTCCTACAGACTGCGCTGACAGGTTTACGCTCAACGTTTCTATAGTAGACAGGTCTGGGTGATTAGAAAGTAGGTCAGTAGTAGTGGTTAACACCCAGGAGTCGATCCTGGTTGCAATGCTGAAGCGTTCTGCGGCTGGCAGGAATGTGTTAGGAGGTATCAGACTGCCGTTTTCATCGTCCATGCGAATTAGAACCTCAGCGTGTAAGCCACTTTGCTCATCAGCTAATGAGCCAATGCGTTGGGCATGTAGTACGAATCCATTTTCGTTTAGTGCGATGGCTAATTTGTTTGCCCATTTCGTATCTTCATGTCTGGCTTGAGTAGAGCTGTCTGTATCGAACCAGAGATGAACTCGATTACGTCCGGCATCTTTCGCTGCGTAGCAGGCACTATCTGCTGCTTGGATGGCAGCCTCTATGTTCGTCCATCGATTGTCTAGCGGTACCAGGCCGATACTAGTGCCAATCTGGAAACGACGCTCTTCATGAACAAATCTATAGTCGTCCATGCACTGACAAATTCTTTGCGCAATAACCTCAGCCTGGATGGTGTCGCAATTATCTAGTATGACCGCAAATTCATCGCCTCCTAGGCGGCCAATGATGCCGTTGCTGCCGATATTATTACTAAGTAACTTTGCTATTTGCTGTAACAATAAATCACCTTCTGCGTGTCCACAGGCATCATTTACCAATTTGAATTGATCGAGATCAATAAACATGAGTGAATGTTGAATATTCTTGCTGTACGAATCATCTAGTGCATTTTGTAGCTGAGTTTCGAATTCGATCCGGTTTACCAACCCTGTTAAGGAGTCGTGAGTGGCACGATAACGCATTTCCTGGGAAAGTTTTCTCTGCTCAGTCACGTCTCTAAAAATAAGAACTGAACCCAGGAGATCTCCCGAATTACTAAATATGGGCGCGGCTGATTCCTCAACACTAAATTCTCTACCGTCTCGTGCACTTAGAATTGACTGATTATCAGGGTTGATCACTTGCTCAGTTTCTATGCACGATTTAACTGGGCAATTACGAGTGTTTCGAGACCGTTCGGAGATAATTCTAAATACATCGCATACAGGTTTGCCAAGCGCATCTGGAGATAACCAGCCAGTCATCTGTTCTGCAGTGGGATTAAGCCAAGTCACACATCCGTCTGTGTCTGCAGTAATTACCGCGTCTCCGATAGACTGCAATGTGTCCTGTAATAAGTCGTGCTTTTCTGTGAGTTCTAAGCGCAAGCTATGAAGGGGTGTGACGTCCCAATTGACACCTAGAACACGTTGGGCCTGCCCTGACTTATCACGAGTTATCTGCGCGGTAGCTCTAATGTTGTGAATACTTCCGTCCGGCCACAGGACTTTAAATTCCGTATCCAGATCTTTTACCTCTTTGTTTTTGACGGCATCTGCTAGTGTGTTCTTTGCGCGTTCACGATCATCTGGATGCAATGCGTTAGCCCATAGATTGTAGGTAACCTCTTCGCCATTGAATTTCAATCCGAAGAGTGCGTACATCTTTGGAGTCCATTCCAGATTATTTGTTAAAGGATTCCAGTCCCAAACACCAATGTTTCCACTCTCAGTAGCAGATGTGATTTGCTCATGTGCGTATTCAATGGCTTGTCGTTGAATAACTTTTTCAGTGATATTTTGAAACGCCCCGTAAATACGCTGCGCTTTACCGTTTGATAGCTCAACTTGACCTACGGCTCTAACCCAGATGGGCGCTCCGTCGGCACGAATGAGTGGAAGTTCCAGGTCCCAACCTCGGCCATCGCGGATGCCTCTTTCGACAGCATCTCGTATCACTGGTCTTGCTTCGGGCGCATAAAAATCTATCGCCGTGTTCACTTGAGGTTTAAAGGTTAATGGTAGACCATGAATGCGGTACGTCTGTTCAGACCATAAGAGTGTTTCAGTTTTCAAATCTAGCTCCCAGCCACCGATATCTGCCAGGGCACCTGTTTGTTCCAGCAACATTGTGCTTTTTCGTAAAGCTTCTTTCTGGATTTTCTTATTAGTTACATCCTCCAGAGAACCTACGAAACCTGTGATCGATCCGATAGTCGATTTCAATGGGTTTGAGATGGCCCTTACATATTTTATAGCCCCATCTTTGTGCTTTATACGAAATTCGATATCGACATTGCTTTTAGCAATGATTGCCTTATCCCACTGAGTAAAAACTGATTTTTTGTCCTCTGGATGAATTGCCTTCGTCCAGCCAAAACCCATAGCGTCTGCTTCCGACATGTCACATATTGTTTGCCATGATGTATTCACGTAATCACAGCTGCCAGTCAAATCACATTTGCAAATGCCTAGTGGAGCGCCATCACACAGTAGCCGTAGCTGGTTTTCCTGCTCTGACGAAT
>JBLIIE010000223.1:0-7138 GCA_047634635.1 Granulosicoccus sp.
CGGAGGGGGTGGTTCGTAACGATTCGCCACTCGTTGGTCGAGGTGTTGAATTCATTCGACGTCATACAGGTCGCACACTTGCACTTGTCGGGCTTGCCCGCGAAGGACGAACGGTCACTGAGCGACTTAGACAACAAGTATTCCGGGCTGGTGATGTTCTACTGCTACACGGTGATACTGATGCCGTAGATCAGCAATTTGGAACGCTAGGGCTTTGGCCACTTATGCGTAGACAGATTAATCTGAATCGGACGCGCAAGATTGCGCTTGCCAGTGGTATTTTTGCATTGGCTATAGGACTGGGCATTGCAGGAGTAGTAAGTCTGCCGGTTGCTTTTGTGTTGGCAGTGGGGGCTTATGTTTTTACCGGGATACTATCCACACGCGAAATATACGACGATATTGATTGGCCGGTCATAGTCTTGTTGGCTGCCATGATTCCGGTAGGCAATGCGCTTACCACCACGGGCACCACTCAACTGTTAGCCGATAATCTGATACGTGTTACCGAAGGCTTATCCGTTCCAGTGATATTAACGCTATTGCTGGTTGTTACCATGCTGCTCTCTGACGTCATAAATAACGCTGCAACTGCGTTAGTCATGGCTCCACTGGGAATTGCCATGGCACGTGCGCTTGAGGTCAGTGCTGATCCGTTTTTAATGGCAGTGGCTGTGGGTGCATCCTGTGCATTCCTTACACCTATCGGCCATCAATGCAACACCTTAGTCATGGGCCCTGGGGGCTATAAATTTAGTGACTATTGGCGAATGGGATTGCCACTGGAAATTATCATCACCATTATTAGCGTTCCGACCATACTCTTCATGTGGCCGCTGTCTGGGTGAGGTGATTTCTGTGTTTCTGTTAGCTGTAAAAATCTGTGATGATCATTGGAAACAATATTTACATAGGAGCTCGGAACGCTTCAAATTCTCGATCTTTGACGATTGTTTTTAGATAGATTTCAACACGTCTATTTTTGCTGCGTCCGGAACTTGTTGAGTTGGTGTCAATGGGGTTGTTTTCGCCTCTGCCCGAATAGCGCATGCGCTGTCGCTCGACGCCATTGCGACTCAGATAGCGTGAAACCGAAGTCGCCCGCTTCTCGGATAGGTGTTGGTTGTAGCTGTGTGTCCCGGTGCTGTCGGTATGGCCAATGACGTGTACTGCAGTTTGGTCGAATTCACCAATGATGTCTGCCATGGTTTCAAGGCTATCCCTGAAGTCCTTGCGAAGCGCTGCGCTATTGATATCAAAAGAAGCCTCGCTGCGTACGTCCAGTCGGAGAGTTTGCTCATCAATGCGCGTTATGGACACCTGATTATTTCGGCGTTCCAAGGCTAATTTATTCTCTAGTTGCCGTTGTTGGTTGTCCATGTAGTTGCCAACAGCGGCACCTGTAAGAGCGCCAACCAATGCTCCGACGTACTTGCCGTTCCTACTGCTTGACTGATTGCCCGCGACAGCGCCAACGACAGCACCTATGGCCGCCCCAGTTTTTGCACGACGATTAGGGTCACCTGCTGCGCAACCAGTGATGATAGTAGTAATGAGCACGACACACGTCAGCGTCAGGCGCTTTGCATTCATGGCTGATTGCCTCTGTTATTGTTATTATTATTTTATGGACAACGGTATAGTGACGACAGACAACTCAATATGCCTGACTGCTTGCTCGTCTTATTAGAAGTAGTGTCGGCTGGCCTCCGAATAAATCGAGCGAATAGGTATCATTGTGTTGAAGAAGTTGAACTGGGTGAGGAGCAAACAGTAAACTTTGAGCTCGTTAACATTAATACTGTGACGTGGTATTTAAATCGCCTTCGCAAAAAAAGGGACTGTTCTAATGCAAGAAATTCAATGGGACGATTTTGCCAAAGTGCAACTCTGCGCAGGCACTATCATCGAAGTAGAAGAATTCCCACAAGCTCGTCGTCCTGCATGGAAATTAAATATCGACTTTGGTAACAAGATTGGCACTCGTCGATCCAGTGCTCAGATTACTGATTTGTACTCGCGAGATGAACTCATCGGAATGCAGGTTGTAGCTGTCGTCAATTTTCCAGAAAAACAGATAGGGCCATTCATGTCTGAATGCCTGGTTACAGGAATGCCCAGAGACGACGGCGCCATTGTTTTAATAATCCCGAACGAGCCGGTACCTGATGGTACTCAGCTCTGTTAGTCATCCTGCCAGTGAGAGTGGTTAGGAGTGGGTTTCTACTGTTCTGTTTGCATCGTTGTGGCAACTGGGTTGTCGCAGATATACCTATGTTGAGTCCGCGGTTCTAACTCATTGTCTGCACTTGTGTCAAACACTTGCTGACCATAGCAGTTTTGTGCGGTATCAGATGCCATGGTGGTTTCAACTGCTAGTGTGCCGCTATCGCTAATTGCACTGATCAAGGCCGTACTGATCGGTAAGTCACTGGAAATATGTGAAGCCATGTTGTCGATGGAGGAAAATATTTTCCAGGTTTCACCGTTGTCAGTGATGACTTGAGTAACGTCGCCACTAGAGAGAAAAAATTGCAGAGCCAAATTGCCAGGTTGTTGATCAAGATGGTTGCTGGCCACCGCTTTGACGCGATTGACTCTAAAGCTGGGGTTAGAATTTTGCCCGTTTTCGATGAGTAACTTTAACTGAGTATCGAGAATTCGTCGGTTGGATGGCGACAGCTGCTCTATACCGTCGAGATCAGGCCACTTTTTGCATCTGAAATTCCATTCTTGTTCGTACTTGTCTTTTAATGTGTATATTTTTGCAGAACAAAAAAGAGTGTCATTCTCTGCGTACCACATGACACGTCGTTCACCTGTTTTTTCGTAATGCACACTCACTTCACAAAGGCTCTGTTTTCCAGGAATCTCGAGCTGGAGGTATCGTGTATCACCGGGGACTTCGCATTGAAATTCCAATGCGAATGCCTGTGTTGACAACCCAATGAGCAGTGACAACCCAAACGCATTAAGTAGTTTGAGAAAATTCTCACTCCAAGTAGAGGCGGATCCTTTGGGTTTATCAAGAGTCATAAGTCTCAGAGTCCAGTTAAGCGTTACGGTGGGTTAAAAATTGCCGATAATGTCTATTTCAGTGAGGCAATAGGACGATTTTTGGGGATGGGGTGCGGGCGTGGTGGATATCTTCAAATGCATTGGCGCCTTCACCCAAGCTACGTGTTTCGACCCAATCCAATGCCCCCAGACCGCCATCGGCTAATAGGTCCAGAGAAGCTTGAAGATCTGTCTGGTTGTAGGTGTAGTTACCTATGAACGTGATTTCCTGCAAAGTGATTCTGCGAATATCCAGTCCTTCATTGTTATCTTGCAAACCGATGTGCGAGATGATGCCTCCCGTTCTAACTAATCGGCTGGCCGCTGCTCGTGTGGCACCGCTTCCCACTGCATCAATCACTAATTCGAAATTATTGTCAGGTGGTACGTTCTCTGATAATGGGTCGTACACGGTTGCTTTGCACATCGCCTGTAGGCTATCTCTGCGAAAGCTACTGGTTTCAGCAATGGCTATTTCGCGCACACCTTTTCCTTGGAGTATGAGCGCTGCCAGGGCGCCAATCGCTCCACCACCTATGACCAATGTGCGACATTCGGAAATAGGCCTGCCGAGGACTCGCTCTGCAAGATGTACTGCATGCAAAGATACGGCTGTCGGCTCCATCAAACTGGCGTGAACTGCTGACAGGGAGTCCGGAATGCTGAACAGATTGATGGTAGGAACCGATACATATTGAGCGTATCCACCGGCGCGGCCGAGTCCAACAAGATCACGCCGTGCACATAAATTGGGCGCAGCTGCGCGACAGTCACGACATACGCCACAACTGATCAGTGGGTTGACAGCTACCCTTTCACCTTCTCTTGGTCCACCGACGACGAGCCCGGCTAGTTCGTGACCGAGAATCATGGGAGGAATTCGACGCGCATCATGGCCGTGCCACGCATGCATGTCTGAGCCACAGATGCCAGATGCCTCAATCTTTATGAGTGATTCGCCAGCTTGGGCGGTTGGATCGGGTTCGTCCCGAAAATCGAGGCTTTGCGTGCCGGTATAAACAAGTGCTTTCACAGTGTTCCCTAATAGTCATTCGGAAATAATACCTAAGAGTACCCTCTTGCCAAAGACGGTTAAAGCACTGGAGGTAGAATTATGACTAAATTTGAGAGAACTACTGTGACTATCCTTTGGATAACGAAGTACGAGGCGCGTTGATTTTTAAGCGCGACCCAAAAATAAGAAAGGCCCGTACGCTGTGTGTCAGCACAGCGTTACAGGCCTGCCTTATCGTATTTGGCGCAAGTAAGCCAAGTTTTGGATATTTACTGTACCAGTGCTGCCGCTGCCTGAGCATCGAGATACCCAGGTAACCATAAGACAATCATTGGGAACGCGATAATCAGGAGTAAACCCAACAATTGAATGACCATGAATTGCATCATGCCTAGATAGATATCTTTCAGATCCCATTCTGGTACTACCCCTTTCAGAAAGTAGGCTGACAAAGCCACTGGTGGCGATAGCCAGGCGGTTTGTAGGTTCACCGCCACCAATATTCCGAACCAGATGAGACGATCCTGTGGATCTGCCAGCACACCAGTGAACTCTAGGCTCTCAACCAAAGGCAACAGAATAGGCACAATGATCAGCACGATCGGTACCCATTCCAAAGGCCAGCCCAGGAGAAAGATCACAGCCATGATGATGAACAGGATGACGTACGGGGAATATTCCAGTGTCAGCAAGTACTCTGTCAGCATGCCTGGTGTGCCAAGTTTTGAGAATACGGCACCGAAAAAGTTGGATGCAGCGACCAAAAACAAGATAAGAACAGAAATTTCCAGTGTCTTGATAAGAGCATCCTTGAACTTCTGGAAAGTCAATTTTCTGTAAGCAAGCGTTAACAGGAAGGATCCAAATGCACCCATAGCTGCACCTTCTGTCGGTGTTGCTAATCCAAGCAGAATACTGCCCAAGGCAAATCCGACCAATGCAGCTGGAGGTACGAGGCCTAAGAAAAATTCGCGAGCGATAATCCACATGGACTCGGCTCGATATTCTTCAGCCAATGCAGGTCCGAGTGACGGATTAATGCTGCAACGAACCAACGCATAACCGACGTACAGACAAGCCATCATGAAGCCGGGAATAATAGCGGCCGCAAACAGATCGGTAACAGGCACTTCCAGGATAGGGCCCATGACGACTAACATGATGCTTGGTGGGATGAGAATACCCAATGTGCCACCAGCGGTAATGGCGCCGGCCGACAGCTTCACATCGTAACCACTGCGGTTCATGGTTTTAGCCGCCATGATGCCTAGAATGGTTACCGATGCGCCAACGATACCGGTAGCCGCAGCAAAGATAGTGGAAACGAATAGTACCGCTATGTACAACGACCCACGGACGCGCGAGAGCATCAGTTGAACCGCTGTAAAAAGCCGTTCCATCAACCCTGCCTGCTCCATCAGTATCCCCATGAATATAAATAAGGGAACGGCTGAAAGAGTTTGCTCCATCATGGCGCTAGAGAATTGCAGCGTCATGAGATAGAAGGTCAGTTGTCCAAAACCCCAGTAACCAAATACAGAGCCTAGGAAAATCAGTGTGAACGAAATAGGAAAACCAACGAATATCGCGAATAGCATCGCGCCGATCATGAAAAGACCGATAATTTCTGGGCTCATACCGGCCATCTCCCACGAGTTGCAGCGTACCAACTTTTCAAGGACTCAGAAATCCCTTGTAGTATAAGAAACAGTGCGCCTAATGGAATCGCAGATCGAATGGGTCCAAGCTGTGGCATCCAGGCCGTGTCCATTGCACGTTCACCTCGAGACCAGGCGCTCCAGGCGTAGTCCGCACCGTAGTAGAATAAAAACCCCATGCCGACGAAGTAAAGCGTCACATACAGGAATAGATCGACTATTCCTTGGGTTCGATCAGACCAGTTTCTGTAAATGAAATCTGCGCGTATATGCACGCCTTTGGATAAGGCATAGCCTGCACCCAGCATGAACAGAGCACCGTATAGCATGCGACTGACATCGTAGGCCCATAGCGTTGGTGCGGGTTGCACTTGGCTAGGGGCATCCGAATTTGTAAATACACGAACAATTTCGTCAAACCAGCCTACCGGCGATGTGCCGAATTTTCGGACAATGACTTCGTAAACCATGGCAAGACACAATGGCACGATGAACCAGCAAACTATCTTGCCGACCCATTCGTTCATTGTGTCGATACCACCAATGACCTTTCTATGAATAGGATTCATGTCGTCGGGCAACTCGCCCGGCGCTGCAGATCGACGCTCAGCAATGAGCTCGTCCGCTATTTCCAACTTGGAGGGATCAACTTCTACAGCCATTTGATGCGCGCCTACCTTTGTTAGGGTGGAAAAAAGGGGAGGACTTAATAAGACTTGTCCTGACTAGTTAATGGGGGAGGAGTGTAGTCTTCTTGAGCCAAGAGTTTGGGGTTCTACAAAAAAATCAGGCTCCGTAGCACAATGGCATACGGAGCCTGAAATCTCGCTTAGATCAGCTGGCTGCCTCATCGGGAGACTGGCAGTGACCGAGTGAGTAGCGAATGCTTACTTTGTAGAGTTAACGTATGCATTGCCCAGTGCAGCATTAGACGTTTGAGCGCCAGCCCAGAAAGGAACCGCAATATCTGCAAATTCTTTCATTGAATCCCACACTTCGGCAAAGAATTCGTTTTCTGCAGCATTCTTCTCAAGAGTTGCATTGGCAGCAGCCATGTACTCAGTGAAGTAGTCTGCTGGAGTGTCATGCAGCTGAACACCATGGTTCTCGGTCAGGTCCTTAAGCGCTTTACCGTTCTCGTAGATGCGGTAGCTCATTGACTTACTTAAAGATGCGTCGGCTGCAACTTGCATTGCTGTCTGCTGGAGAGGTGTGAGTTTGTCCCAAACGTCGCCATTGATGTACATGTCAGCGTTTACAACAACCTGGTGAAGACCTTGCAGGTAGTAGTGCTTAAGAACTTTTTGGAAACCGAAAACGCTATCCGGCTTAGGGCAGCACCATTCCGCCGCATCGATTGTGCCTTTTTGTAGAGCTGGGAGGATATCCCCACCGCCCATGGCGACAG
>JBLIIE010000224.1:0-7133 GCA_047634635.1 Granulosicoccus sp.
TTGAATCGCAATCCATGATTCGATCTTTTTACCGACTTTGATAGGAAGCACTCTCCAATACATGATGAAAGGAGTGCCATCTTTCTTATAGTTGATGGCTTTACCCTCAAATTTTGTTCCCGCTTTCAACGCCACAGCGAGACGATCGATGACTTTAGGGTCAGTACCCACACCTTGTAGAAGCCGCGGTGTTTCCCCTATAACGTCGGCCGGAGCATAACCTGTGAGTTTCTTAAAAGCCTTATTTGCGTAGATGATTTTGCCTTCAGTCGTCGCATCAGTAATCAAGATTGAGTCGAAGCTATTTTCCGCGAGTACCTTTAGCATTGTCAGGCTGCTATCAGCTGTCTCAGTAGATCCTAGTTTGTAAGCCATTTGCCTTCCAATATCTATAATTAGGAAAAATTTTACGCACGTGAAAGGTGTTTAGATCATTGGTGGTCAACTAATTACATCTGAGTCGGAAAACAATACCCGAGAAATAACTTGTAGAAATGCGACTGCACCTTACAGTTGTGGCGATATGATCACTTGCGACTGATGATAAAAACTAATCAGTTAAACGTGTTTAGCATCCGTTGTTACAGGCTACGAATAGACCTAGTATCAAAGATGTATTGTTGCAGCCTACTCTTTGTTGGTATCAGTTTTTTCCAGATCTCATTCGGGCTTCACTAAATTCGCTCCATTGGAAAATTATTTAATATGGAAAAATAACTCGCAGCAACCAAGGCCACAATCGAAGAAAACATGGTTTACTCAATGTCTTTTCCTCAAATACTCTATGCCCTACAAGCACTTTAGCGATAGATGGAAATCTCCAACGGGCCGACTTGATTCGGCTATGAAAGTAAAGATGGGAGAGGGTATGACGCTAACGAGTGTACTTGTTGGTACAGTATTGTTGCTGATGTCGCTCGATACTGCAGATGTCCAGATGACCGACTCACGCATTGAAGGGCGCTCAACCGCCGTGGTCCACTTTGCCCGCCTGGTCTACGGCAATACACCCGGTAGTCGACGGGCACTGCGCGGTTGGGGTAACGCCTGGAGCACGGACTACCCTGAAGCCGAATATCAATTGATGAAAGGCGTTAATCGATTGATTCGAATCGATGGACGATTAATTGACTGCAACGGTTATGGTGGCCTTCTCATCACACTCGATGATAATCGCCAGACCAGATCGGCTGTTAAATGAACCTACTGGACTTGGTCATCCGAAAGAGGTGTTGCAGGTTCTGACGAGCGGGCCTATCGAGAAGTGCTATCCGTAGAGCAGATAATCACACTGGTGAATGCGCGTCATTTATCCGATACACGTTATACAAAAAATCAGACCTATAGCCAGCAAATTGCAGTCGCAGACATAGTAGTGGGTAATAAAGATGACTTGTATCAACCAAACGACAGAGAAATATTGCAGTCATACGTGCAGGAAAATTCGGTTAGTGGAGTTAAAGTAGCTTTCACAGTCAATGGTGAAATAGATCATTCCCTACTGACAGGCCTCTCTGATGGATCTTCCTCTGTTCGGGCGCGGGCAAAGTTGTATCGAGATTATCAATGTGTCTGTCAAAGATGAGTGGGAGGCTCAACTCCTGCTGTGTCTGATAATCAACAGTACGGAATAGTATGGAGACATGCTCCATGTGTTCGTCCGGTGCCACGCTCGAGTTTCCTCGCGATACCAGATCTCGTACTGAACCAGAGATTTAAGGGTTCGTGTCTCGCGTTTTTTAGCAATGAAGTCGAGTTCGAAGGCAACTCACCTCTGCACTGATATCGATTATCCCTTCGTCATCAAAAAAACGTCATGGCTCGGAATACAACTCGGCACTTTGCAGTGTCATTGTATAAGCCGACTCGGCCATGTCGTTTTCCTGTAAGTCCGTATGTAGTTCACCGGAGAGCCAGTAAGGCGTATACATGTCGTCTATCCGCACACCCTTTTCACTTTGCACTAAGATTATTTGGTTTGGTGGAGGTGGGGGCAAGTGAAGGCAGGCACCGAAGAAGGGCACGGCAAAGAATGTGGTGGCTTCCTGGTTATCGTTGTACTCAACTGGTACAAGATAACCTGCAATGCGAATGTCATTCCCGTCCAATTCCGGCCTGACACGCGTTGATATCAGTGCTTGTTGGTACCTGTCGTTCGGTACCGTTATCGTGGATTTCAGCATACTTACAGGCTCGTCCCCGAGTGAGCCTTCATCTACCTCTGAAACGTAGTCTGGAGGATTCAGCAACGCTTCCAGATCACTTGACGGCATTAGATCAGTCCAGTCCATAGTTTTATGATCAATTGGGACGTCTGTGCTTGCACGACCTAAAAGAGACTGCACAGTGTGGTTATCACAGGCAGTCGCCAGTAACATTGCGGCCATACATATCAACAACTTTCTCCAGTAAATCACAGGCTATTTTCTCTTTTTTTATTGAAAGTTGTGGTGAATTACGCGCTGTATTTCGCATCAGGTGACAGGCACATTGCGAAAAAGTGAGTTGAAAAAATGTCGCACCAAATCAAATCCAATAACAGAACTAATGATACGTTGTAACATACATTTTTAACTAAAGTATCCGATGTTTTCAGCAACTTCGAATACTCTAACGTCGGTTTCGGTTCTTTGAAAACGGTTGTCTGCAATCGTTCTTCTCTGCTCAAAAGATCATGGTTCTGTCAGGCTTGTCGCCGTCTCAGCAACCATACGAAGAACACTCCACCGATCAAACCCGTGACAATTCCAATAGGCATGTCATCAGGAGCCATGATGGTCCGAGCGATGACGTCTGCCCAAACCAGGAAGACCGCCCCGCATAATGCACAGATTGGCAGTAGTCGTCGGTAATCCCCTCCAACCAACAAGCGAACAATGTGCGGGATCATAAGTCCGACGAAACCAATAATCCCAGAAAATGCGACCATAACGCCCGTGATGAGGGCACCGATA
Organism: Granulosicoccus sp.; assembly: GCA_047634635.1. GTDB lineage: Bacteria > Pseudomonadota > Gammaproteobacteria > Granulosicoccales > Granulosicoccaceae > Granulosicoccus. Next base: position 2,955 of record JBLIIE010000224.1, read on the forward strand.
ACAAAGATTGTTAACCGGAAGCGTGCGACGGGAATACCGAGGGTGGTAGCAGTCTCATCCCCGACAGTCATGGCATTCAGAATGTCCGATTTCACCCAAAGGTATATGCCGCACCCCAGCAGAACCACGGCAGGGTAAATCAGTTGATCCCACTGCGCCAATCCAAACCCGCCCAGCATCCAGAACACTACGGTGTGCGTTGCCCGCGCGTCACCAAGGAAGATCAGAACGTTCGCGGCTGACATCACTATGAACGATACAGCCACACCAGCCAATATCAATCTTTCGGCACTGGTCGTTGATGCAAATTGGGATACGGCTAGAATGATGAGCGTTGCCCCGAGTGATCCCAAGAATGCCAACAGTGGCACGGTTAGCAGCCCAAGAAACAGCCCGGTATGCAATAGGGCCAAAATGGCACCAAACGCTGCACCCGCCGAAATACCCAAGAGGTGTGGATCGGCCAAAGGATTGCGTGTCACGGCTTGCAGGCTGGCACCAACTGTCGCCAACCCAGCCCCGACTAAGCAGGCGAGGATGGCCCTTGGAAAACGAATATCCCAGACGATGGCTTCGCGCCCTTTGGACCAGTCTGGCGTGATGGTGTCTGGGGCAATCTTATTAATCAAGATGCCCCAGACGGCGTTCAATGGAACAGAAACGGCCCCGACGCTGACAGCAATCGATAGTGATCCCACAAGGATCGCAACGCCAATGATCCCGACGCCCCATAAGTTTGCGGGTTTTCTGACGTGCTTTGTCGCGGCATACAGTGCCATCCTCATGCTGAGTTACTTGCTCCGAAAAGCAGCGGCGAGGGTCTTCACAGCTTCAATATTACGTGGACCCGGTGTGGCCTCTATATATTCGAGCACCACAAACCGATCGTTGCGCACGGCATCCAAATTTGCAAACGCGGGGTTCGACATCATGAATTCACGTTTCTGATCGGCTGTGACCTCTCCGTAGTTTACGATTACGATAATCTCAGGATCGTGCTCGACAACAGATTCCCAGCCAACAGTGGACCAGCTTTTCTCAACGTCACCCATGATGTTGGTGCCACCTGCGGCTTCGATCAGCGCACTGGGCATAGCGTAGCGTCCGGCGGTGAACGGCACATCCTCGCCACTGTCGTAGACGAAGACTCGTGGCGCGATATCTAGTGCAGGCTGTTGCTCGAGGAACATCGCCAGTTCTGCCTGATAGCCCTCGATGAGACTTTCAGCTCGATCAGAAACGTCAAAGATCGCCCCTAAGTTGCGCAGGTCGTTATACATGTCCTCCATGGACGCCGCGTCTTTTGTACCGACATGAATGCAGCTTTCGGTCAACTCGTAGACTTGGATGCCAAAGGGTTCCAATGTCTCAGGAGTAACGTCGCCGCCGACTTTCATGCCGTAGTTCCAACCAGCGAAGTAGAAGTCGGCATCCGCACCGACCAGTACTTCTTTTGAAGGGTATTTTGATGACAGTTCAGGCAGTTCTTCGACGCCCTTAGTCATGTTTTTGTCTAGCGTCTTCCAGCCTGAAATCCCAGTATAGCCAACCATGCGATCAGCAAGCCCTAAAACCAGCATCATTTCGGTGAGGTTCACATCGTTGGAAATTGCGGCCTTTGGTGGGGCGTCAAATGTCACCTGACGGTCGCAGCTTTGCACCGTAGTTTGCGCCATAGCGGTGCCTACCAGTAGAAAGCTGGCGAGTGTTGTAAACGCGTATTTCATAGTTATATTCCTGTTCAATTTTGCAAGGAGAAAGAAAAATGGCATGCGCCACTACGGGTAAGGTGTTCATGCTTTGCATTGACACAAAACGTGTCCGACACAATGGTGTCGGTCAAAAGGGTGTGTGGCAGGCCAAAGCCTTGGGACTGACCATTTTTGAGGATCAAAACATCGTCACAGATACCAATGGCCATGTTTAGGTCGTGCAGGGACACGACAATTGTCAGGCCTAGGTTTTGGATCAGTGACATGACTTCAAGCTGGTGGCGCACATCCAAGTGGTTTGTTGGCTCATCAAGAATCAGAACCTGTGGCTCTTGGGCCAAGGCGCGCGCCACCATTACTCGTTGCCTCTCACCGCCAGATAACGTTCCAAAATCGCGATCTGCCAACTCTTGCAGGTTCAAGGTCTCCAAGGTCTGGTCCACAACCTGTTCATCATCTACGCGGGAGGTTGTGCGGCCCGATCGATACGGTGTTCTGCCCAATCGGACGATCTCGCGAACGGTCAATCCAAACGCTGATGTCTGTTCTTGTAAAACAGCTGCTATCCGCTGTGCGGTGTCACGTGCAGGCATCGACCAAATGTCTTGGCCATCAATCTGTACTTGCCCGGTACTAGGTTTTTGAAATCGATAGAGGAGACGCAGCAATGTGGATTTTCCTGCCCCATTTGGACCGACCACACCTAATATCCGACCTCCAGCAATACTGAAACTTAATGGATGCAACACAGGTATGACTGATTTGGATGGTGCCCAACTAACACCGTTCACCGCGAGCGTAGCCGATTTCATGGTACGCAGTACCGGCTGACCTAGAACTGAGAGGCGCTTAATAATTTTCGGTAGTCCAATATAAATGATATGATATATCGTATCATTTATGCGTGTGCCGAGAAGATTTATTTCGCAAAGTATGCAAATCGGTGGGTGGGTTCTATACCGGGAGACTGTTTCGGTGAAGAAAAAATGAATACCTAACAGGAAAAAAATATTTCAATGTATGTAATTGCTAAAAAAAATCAAATGACACAAGAGAGTTAGCTAAATGAAAGACATTAAAAAAATTTTCCGTAACCTCGAAGAAAAACTGAAACAATCAAGTTGGTTTGAGGATGAATGGGAAATATATAACCGTGGTGCTTACCTACAACTCTACAAAGTGAATTGGCACAATCATAATCAAGGCGGTATTCATTTTGAAACTTATATTGAAACGCCTCAGATCAAACAAAAAGCCTTTCCAGTTTGTATGCATGCAGAAGAAGATTGTCCATCTCAATCTGAATTTATTCAAAAACTTCTAGAGCTAGAGGGAAATCGCATAAAAAGTTGGAAAGGGTATCAAGCGGGCGGTAATGACTGCAGTATTTGCCAACGAATTTTACCCCTCAATTTCAAAAATCTAGAGCAGCGAATTTTTGAAGAATTTAACCGTCTTCGGCAACTCGAAAGCGGTATTGAGCAGATACTACGCACACTTTAACAGGAGGATAACCATCAAAAAACAAAAAAGTCCTTGTATAAATGCCTGTGAATTCTCTGGGCCTAAAGGGTGGTGTTTGGGTTGCGGTCGTACTCGCCAAGAATGCCAAGAGTGGAAAACCATAAAGCCCTACGCCAGAAACCTACTTCAGAAGGAGTTAAAAAAAAGAGTATTTCAGATAAAAAAAGAGCCTAATAGATAAGTTGACATATTATCTTTCTTGGATTCAAGATGTAAGTGCAACTCAATTAGTCAGAGTGTAAAGGGGTGAGCTGTTGTAGCATTCATTCCTTTCGTTCCGGCAAGAATGAGAGGCATTATGAGTCACTACAAACAGCTCACCTGTGGGCAACGATATCAGATTGAGGGGCTGTTGAAGGCAGAACTCTCACAAACGCAGATCGCACTGATTGTGGGAGTGCACAAATCCACTATTTCTCGCGAATTAAGAAGAAACAAGGGACAGCGAGGCTATAGACCGCGTCAGGCGCAGATAAAGTGCAATGAGCGTAAGCAGAGCAAGGCTGTATCCCGATTTGTCCTATCAGACTGGATTCTGATAGAGCGGTTGCTGGAGCAGCAATGGAGCCCTGAACAAATCAGTCTGTGGCTCAAGCAGGAGGGGCACTTAGAGATCAGCCACGAGACAATATACCAGTACATCATCCTGGATCAGACTACTGGGGGAGAGCTCTACAAGCAGTTGAGAGAGCGTAAGAAGAAGCGCAAACGTTACGGAGGTGGTAAAGATAGACGTGGAAAGATCCCTAATCAGGTATCAATCGATGAGCGTCCAGCAGTAGCCGAGCAGCGAGATCGTCCAGGGGCTGACTGGGAAGGAGATCTGATCATTGGTTCGCAACACAAACAGGCGATCGTCACGATGGTGGACAGGTGCACGCGAATGACCCTGATGCGCAAGGTGGCGTTCAAGACTGCGGAGGCCGTAACGGCAGCCATCTGC
>JBLIIE010000225.1:0-7044 GCA_047634635.1 Granulosicoccus sp.
AGTCAAGCAAGCAAAAAACGGTTATAAACATTCACAATAGAGATTACAGGTGGGGGGGGAACTCCATTCAACCAGTGTAAAAGCAGTACCTAAGTTCGTTAATATAATTTAGCCAATATTTTATTTCTAATTCTAGAGGTAGAGCGTAATGACGACAAAACTGGTGATAGGTCTAGACGGGCATGGCTCAGGACACCGAGCGATGGCATACGCTAAACAGCTGGCCAATTTAATTGGTGAGTGTGAGCTGTTGGTAGTGTATGTCATTGAGTGGTCTCCCTACTCGTTCCAAACAGCTGAAGAAAATGAAGTGCGTCACAAGCGTCGTGAAGAAGAAATTTCAACTGCCACATCACGTATTGTCGACCCTGCTGTGGCAAGTCTACAAAAAGTAGGAATCACAGCGCGTGGTATGGTTCGCCATGGTGATGTAGCAAAAATACTCAATGCTGTTTCAATTGAAGAAAATGCTAACCAAATTATCGTCAGTAGGTCCTCAGAGGGCGGATTTGCACAACGTGTATTTGGCAGTTCCACAGCAAACCTTGTGATGAGCGCCAGTGTGCCCGTCACTGTTGTCGGATGAGGAACTCAAATACTATGACATTTATAAAACGCCTATTACTGACTTTTGTCGTATTTCTCTCCTTTGCGCACAACGTTATTGCGCAAGATGCCATGACCCTTGATCAGAAGGTCAATGATACATTCGCCTCATTAACAGGCCCCTTTGTCAGCTTTATCTTTGCGCCGTTGCCAGGCACTGCATTTCCTTGGATAGTGATGTGGCTAGTCGTTGCTGCCACCATATTTACAATCTACTTTGGATTTGTGCAGTTTCGTTTTTTTACTCACGCTATATCCTTGGTAAAGGGCGATTATTCTGATCCTAACGATGCAGGAGAGGTCAGTCACTTTCAAGCGTTGGCTACGGCTCTTTCGGGCACTGTAGGATTGGGAAATATCGCAGGTGTTGCGGTGGCAGTAGGTATAGGTGGACCAGGTGCAACTTTCTGGATGATCCTTGCGGGTCTGATGGGTATGGCATCTAAATTTACTGAATGTACATTGGGTGTCAAATACCGAAATGAATATCCGGATGGTACCGTTTCAGGTGGTCCGATGTACTACATGTCTAAGGGCTTTAAGGAGTTGGGTCTTCCTGGTGGAAGGATTCTGGCCGTTCTGTTCTCCATTTTTTGCATACTGGGTGCTCTGGGTGGTGGAAACATGTTCCAGGCAAATCAAGCGCATGCCCAGATTTCTGGAATCGTTGGCGACTACCCTGGCTGGATAACGGGCATCGTATTTGCTGTTATCGTTTTCTCTGTAATTGTTGGTGGTGTGAAGTCCATAGCCCGCGTCACAGAAAAAGTCGTACCGATCATGGGAATTCTTTACGTTGGCGCAGCATTGATCATTTTATTAGTGAACTACGACAAGATTGGTTGGGCGTTCGGACAAATATTTGAAGGAGCTTTCACCGGTCTGGGAGTCGCAGGTGGATTTGTTGGTGCGCTGATCCAAGGTTTTAAACGTGCAGCTTTCTCCAACGAGGCAGGTGTAGGATCTGCAGCTATCGCTCACTCAGCGGTAAAAACGAAGGAGCCAATAACTGAAGGCTTCGTATCACTTCTAGAGCCACTGATTGATACAGTCGTTATTTGCACAATGACGGCTTTGGTTATCACTATCTCTGGTCAACTCATTGTCGATCCAGAAACCGAGCTGTACATGTTGAATGAAGCCGGCACAGCTATATCAACTATTGGCAATACCTCGGGGGTAGCGTTGACTTCCGCCGCGTTTGGTTCATCGATCAGCTGGTTCCCGTACGTACTTGCTGTAGCTGTTGTGTTGTTTGCTTTTTCTACCATGATTTCCTGGTCCTACTACGGGCTGAAGGCATGGACTTATCTGTTTGGCGAAAGCAAAGCTGCTGAGCTGACTTTCAAGATCATTTTCTGCATCTTTATTGTTATCGGTGCCGCAGCTAGCCTTGGTCCTGTTATTGACTTTTCAGATGCAGCAATATTCGCAATGGCCGTCGTCAACATCACCGGCCTGTACTTCTTGATGAAAGTCGTCAAGCAGGAATTGAAGTCTTACAGCACTCGTCTTGCTGCAGGTGAGATTAAGAAGTTCGTTCAATAATCATTTGAATTGATAAAGCCGGTGGCTCATCAAGAAATTGATGGATTGCCGGCCGATTTGGTACACATCTTCAGAAATTCTCGAAATTACTGCTTTAGACTTCGTCCACTAGGGCCCCGCTTCTGCCCGACGGAACGTTATGTGGTTCCAAAACGATTATCATGCTCCGCGTTTCAGCAGCAACGCAGGTGAGGCTTTAAGGGTCAACACAAGCCAGAGCGCACCAGCTAACAGGCAAAGTGTACTCGCACCAATTGCCACAACTATTACGGCCCAAAGACTACCCGCACTATCGATCTTCAGCCAAATGCTCAATAGTGTCTGTGCCAGTGCGCCACCTACTATCATTGAAAAAAGAGATAATAAAACGGCTAGTAAGCCATATTCAAAAACTACACTTTTCATGACAACGCTAGTTCGCGTGCCCAATGCATGGAGAACTGTCGCTTCATACACCTGTCGTTGGCGGTTTACTGCTACAACGCTCGCCATCACCAAGATGCTGGCGCACAGACTCACCGCCGCAATTAACGTCAACGCCAGCCCCGCACTCGAAAGAATCGACCGCGATGACGCCAATACCTTCGCAGTACGAATAGTTACAACGTTTGGGAAATTTTCTCCCAGCGTCGACTGAGCCGTTATGTCTGTACCAGCATCAAGCCTTGCACTACCAATGTATCGAGTGATAAACGGATCCAGCACGCCATCGGTAAACACGGCCTCTAACCAGAAACTGGTTTCAAAGCGCGCCTGAGAGTAAATGGCACTCAGAGTTGCAATAACAGGCTCATTCAGAATAGTAAATTGCAGCCTGTCGCCTACTTGCAAGCCTAGCTGATCGGCTTCGCGATCTTCCATGGCAACCAATGGCGGCCCAGCATAATTCTCTGGCCACCATTCGCCTCGATCTGTGGTGGTGTTGTCGATATTGTCCAAACGATAACTTAGTTTGTGTTCATCATTGGCCTCCAACGCGCGAGTAGCAATTGAACTGTCTGTCAGATTAATTCCGTTTACGCTAGTCAGCCTACCTAATACAAGGGGGGCTACAGCGTGACTCTGATAACCAACTAATTGCTCCAACATCGTATTAAACCCTTCGACCTGAGGTTTTTGTAAATCATAGAACACCAAGGAAGGCGCTCGTTCGGGCACCGTATCGCTGAGTGCCTGATGAGTTGACGCAATAACAAAAGCTGACGCCACCAACAGCGTCAGTGCGGTTCCTAAGGACAGCAGCATGGGTCTGAGTGACGCACCAGGGCGGTAGAGTCCAGTTACTGCCATACGCAGAGCAAAGTGTCCGTCGAGGACTTGTAGGTGAGCAAGCTTTAGCGCTATTTTACGGACTAGCTTAACGATGCCTTCCAGCAGCACTAGCAGAACTGCTACGAATACAATGAATCCAGTTGCGACCAGAGGCTCGGGTACGAAGACCATTAGCAGGAGAACACCTAAAATACTGATGGCTGCAGTCGCTCTAAAATACTTGATTGGAGTTTGGCTCGCATTTTCGCTTACGCCACGAATAAGTAAAGCGATAGGCACATTTAACGTGCGCCCAAGGATGGGTAAAGCAAACGCTAGCGCCATGCACACGCCTAGAACGATGGCTAGTAGAGTGGGAATTATCAGTGCCTCAACCGTTGGAGCAATCGGTAGCTTTCCACTCAAGCTTTGTACACTTAGCCAAGCCACACTCGCCCCCACAAATGCGCCAGCCGCACTCGCTAGCGCCGCTAAAAGAGTTATTTGCCCAATGTACACAGAGGCAACCTGCGGTGCACGCGCACCTAATGATTGCAAGGTAGCAAGGGTTTTTAATTTGGTTTGCAGGTACGCACCAACGCTGTTAAACACACCGAGTCCTCCTATTAGCAATGTGCTGAAACCAATCATCAGTAATACAGACGCTACCTGATTTAGACGTTTACCCACAATTTCACCACGCTCATCAACCGTTTGTACTTCCCAGCTTGCATCTGGAAAGGCAGCACGAAGCGTTTCACGCCATGAATCTGGTTTTTCATCTGTTCGAATTCGGTAGTCATAGTCGACGAGGCTTGTCGGGGTGAGTAGACCGCTCTGCTGCAAAGCGCCGACATCGACAATAATCGGCGGTCCACGAAAATCGGCTCTAAGGCTTCGATCGGGTTGTTCTACAATAACCGCACGCAATTCCAATTGTAGATTGCCGACATTCACGAGTTGACCTACTTTTAGTGATAGTAGCTGAAGTAGGGTTGGGTCAAATGCTGCACCCCAGACACCGTCATCAGACTGACTAACCGCTGCCTTTAGTGTCATTGCAGGCTCAAGTGACACTTGTCCGTACAGAGGGTATTGATCATCTACACTCTGAAGTTCGACTACCGTAAAATCACCTGTTGATGTACCAAGCATGGTGCGAAGTTCAACGAGACGAGAAACCTGCGCGTTCTCAGACAACCAATTCAGCTGCTCATCGGTGATGCTCTGGCGCTGACTGATTCGAAGATCACCCCCGAACAGATTGCGTTCCTGCTGAGCAAATCCATCACGAACAAGTTGTAGCAGGCTCGCACACGAAGCAATCAGGGCAATGCCCAGAAAAAGGCAAGAACAGAAAACCCACAGAGAGCGCACTTTACTAGCTCCGCGTAAATCACGGAGCATAAACCCAGGCAAGGCAATCAAGCTAGTTGCCATTTGTTGGTCCACTATCGAGTGAGTGGAGTCTTCCATCTTGCAATTGCAATGTTCGATCGCACTGCGCTGCAAGCTGGACATCATGAGTAACAAGCAGCAAGGTCGTGCCACTGTCTCGATTTAAATCAAAGAGCAGTTGCATAACCAACTTACCCGTATTTTCGTCAAGGTTGCCTGTGGGCTCGTCCGCCACAATTAATTCCGGTTCGTGCACGAGCGCACGAGCCATAGCAACACGTTGCTGTTCTCCACCCGAAAGTTGGGCAGGGTAGTGATCGTGACGAGCAGCTAAACCCACTTTGTCCAGCATTGCCATTGCGTGTTTACGGCTGTTTCGCTGCCCACCAATTTCAAGGGGCAGTGCAACATTTTCCCGAGCAGTTAAGCTTGGAATAAGGTGAAATGATTGGAACACGATACCAATATGTCGTCGCCGAAGATCTGCACGCTGGTCGCTGTCCATCGTCGCCAGCAACTGCTGCGCAATACTGATTGATCCACTGCTGGGGGTTTCAAGTCCAGTCAGAATCAGCAGGAGCGTACTCTTGCCCGATCCAGATGGGCCGACTATGGCCACACGTTCTCTCGAATGAACCACAAGATTCAATTGTTTCAATACGGAAACATCACTGCTGGGCATGGTGTAGTGCTTGGATAGGTCAGTCAGTTCAATCATGAGGAGGTCCAAGCATCGGAAAATTAAAAATTATGGAAAGAAATGTATAACCGACTCAACTAGCTATTTTAATTATATACGTAACGCAATACACATCATTAATTTATCTATTCAAACTCAATGGAAATCATTCACTTAAAGACTTCATAATCTCTATGGCGAAACCAGATTCCGTAACTGACAAGCTGCGATTGCGTTTCTCAACAGCACCACGATCCTGCCCATTTGAGTGCTGAAAAATGTTGTGTGAGCCTAGTGTGTGGTATTGCGGAGAAAACGGGAGGCTGCCGAGACAATTGCACGTAAACTATCTGCCGAATTTGGACTCGACGACCGTGAGAATCGTCGTATTTTGTTATCTATGACATCCCTAGTATTATGAATAGAGTAAAACGGTATGCCGAAGGACATCAATTGACTCATCAATGATGACAACTTTCGGTTAATGAATATCGTGCTATCAATTTCATATGATTATTAATGAACCAATGAATAAGCTAGGAAAGTATGAATAGTTCATCGCTTTACATCTAAATCAAAGCGTTCACTTAAAGGCTTTATTATCTGCTCAACAAATCGAGATGCCGCAACCGACAATGTACGATTGCGCTTCTGACCTAACGTGAGGTAGCCTCCCACCACATCGCGTGGGTCAATGGGGCGACTGATTATTCCAGTTCCTTCCAACTCTTCTGGTGCACCTATTTGAATTTGAAATGTTATTGCTTTGGTGGAAGCGACATGTCCTTTCAGAAATTCAAACGAATTGCTTTGCAATGTTGGTGCGGTTGCGTACGTTTTGCTAAAAAGTGCTCGATCTAACAGCGAACGACTGCCAAAACCCTTTGTTGCAAGAGCGATTGGGTACTCATAACATTGGCGTAGGCGAACCGTCTCGTGGTGCTTCAATGGATGATTTTCAGCCATGACAGCTGTTATGTTTTGTGGAACCGCAAGTCGAACATCATAATCTGGAACGTTCTGTCCATTAAATACCAACACGAAATCTACCTCAAACGCCTCAAGCATCTCGGCGGCACGTTCGTGTTCAATAACCTGAACATCGAAAGTCACGTTAGGAAATTCTGCTTGATATTGCGCTATTTCTTGAGGTAGAAAATAGGGTAATAGTGCCTGACTGCAGCCAATACTGACGCTTCCCCGACGCACACCCGCAAGGTCTGCGATACGGCTAGTCAATCGTTCACTTTCTGCCAGCGTTTCACGAACATGGTGAAGTACTAGCTCACCCGCAGCGCTGAGGCAAACACCTTTTGTCGTCCGGTCAAATATCGCAAATCCTAACTCTTGCTCATAACTCTGTAATCGTCTCTGCACAGCAGAAGGTGTTTGTGACACTAGTTCTGCTGCTGAACGAATCGAGCCTGTGCGTTCAATCGCATCAATCAATCTAAAGGTAGTGAGATGTTTCATAGGTGTCTTAATTCAATTGTGCTGCTTTTTAAGCAGCATAGGTAGGACAAATTAGCACAAGACAGCTACGCCTGAGTTAGAGAAACTGT
>JBLIIE010000226.1:0-6992 GCA_047634635.1 Granulosicoccus sp.
TGACTACACAGGCCCAGAAAATCCAAGTACTTGTCACTGATCTTTTCTTCACCAGCAATAGGTAAGTTCTCACGCGTGATCATCAACGCTGTTGAGGCACGGTGTTCTAAACCTCCATAGCCTACGTCTACAACCATCACCATGAACACGTAATGATCCACTGGAGCTGGTACGCCAAAAAATTTAATTTGATACTCGCAAATTCGTGTCAGATCATCGATAACACGCTGCTCGTCAAAGAAGCAGTCCCCAGTCAACACCACTTCATGTTTGACACCACAGGCAAGAAACTCAAGGCGCTTGAACGTACCGATTTCAATCGGGTGATCGATTAGTTCATCATAGTCGGCGGCTGAATAAGCTCCAAATCCGGCTGCATCCACATCAACCGGCTTGAGTGTGCTCGACAATTCGAACCACGAGGCCGTGTCATTTACGGGACGCTCGATAATGACGTTGTGTATGGATTGCTCTTGCCCGTGAACAGACAAAAAAGCACTAGTGCCATTAAAAAATGCATGAGTTTGATCCACATGTGCAGTCCGTACTGATAGATCCCATGCATAGACTGTGTACTTGATGGTCAACTCATCAAGATTGGCTTCTACCTGCCAGCTTGATTTGTCCATTTTTTTCACTGAGACCAGTCGCCCAGAGGACGTCGCAGATAAGCTTACGATGTTTTTTGAAAAATCCCGGATCATATAGCTTCCGGGAATCCAATTTGGCAGGCGCAGTATCTGGCCAGCTGGAGCAGGATCAGTGATGGTTAAAGTCACATCAATAAGATGGTCAGCTGCATCACTGAAGCTGACGCGATAATGAGGAGTCATAATATACATCTCGGGTAAACAGTATCGATAAAAGTGTTCAGATATTTAGCATTGAGCGCAGGATTCGCGTTCCAAATTTATTCATGCTCGCTATACTGAATCCATTCACTAAACACGAAACGCTACATGAACTCTTTGCTCGATACTCTACATTCTCGTCATTCATTTCCAGCAAGCCAATTGACTGAGCCTGCCCCTGATGAGCAGCAACTCAAAAACATTTTGCGATGCGCTATAGCGGCTCCCGATCACGGCAAGCTGCATCCTTGGCGCTTCATCGTCATCCGCGGATCTGCGAGAAATGCTCTAGCCGATGTCTTTGTAGAAGCAGCCAAGTCTCGTGATCCGGGCATTAGTGACCAAAAACTCGAACGCATGAGCGAAAAGCCACTTCGCTCTCCACTGATTGTGGTTATTGTAACAACGCTGACACCAGATCATCCAAAGGCCCCCGAAATAGAGCAAACGCTATCTGCAGGTGCTGCTGTGCAGCTGATGCAGCTAGGTGCAACGGCAACAGGTTTTGGCTCTATCTGGTTATCGGGCGCAAACGCGTATGACGAAAACGTCAAACAAGCGCTGGGGATAGAAGAGAAGGATCAAATTACCGGCTTTCTTTACTTAGGCACACCACCAGAGACTCGACCAACACGTCGACGACCTGAACTGGCCGCTCACGTCACTGAATGGACGGCCTCTTTGGCCTAAAAGACTGTCCAGAACTAGCTATCGTGACGACTACGAAGCGGATAAATGAAGGAAAAAGGCATCTAAAAAGGGGACGGAGGGATTAATATTTAATCCCTCCGTCCCCTTTTTCCGTCCTTTTTCGTCCCCTTTTTAGGTGCCTTTTTAAGTGCGGCCCCGTTTTTTACAGTCCCGTTTTACCGTTTGAATATTAGGTATCGCGTTTAACAGGTAGCCATCGGCGAGAACCCGTTCTCAATAAAAAGCGATAAAGATAACATCCTGCCAATGGGAGTCGATATTGTCCCCATGGCCTTATCTGCGCTCAGAGCTGTTCGATTCCTAAACTATTTTTCAGCTTCACTCCTGGCTGGAATCCTACTCGTGGCAAGCACTGACGCGCATACCGCAGCCTCCCTCTTTAAGAATAAAGATAAAAATGGTGTTGTCACATTCAGCGATGCACCTATGGTGCGTGGGCAAGTAGTCCGTACCAGTTATCTGACGTTTGTCAGAAAACCCACAGGCTCCAACCCATGCAGAGGAATGTCATTTAGCCAACTGGATGCCAAAGGGCGGGCGCTTAACGGAGACTTCAAAAAAGTTGCTCAGAAGTTCTCTGTCGACCCTGCTCTATTAAAGGCTGTTGCTCGTGCCGAATCCTGCTTTGATCCTAAGGCAGTCTCCAGCGCTGGCGCCACCGGTTTAATGCAGCTGATGCCAACTACAGCCAGAGCCATGGGCGTAAACAATATTCTGGACCCACAACAAAATCTGCTCGGTGGTGCTCAGTACCTGGCCAAAATGCTGGCTAGATATTCTTCTAACACTAATCTAGCCTTGGCGGCCTATAACGCAGGGCCTGGCAACGTTGATAAATACAACGGGGTTCCACCCTTCAATGAAACTCGTCGTTATATAAAGGCTGTGACGAAATTTCACCAAGACTACACCCCTCAGTTTCAGCAGTAACAAAACCCATTTCAAGCTCCGATCGCTGAGCACATCACGATAACGGATGCCTATCCGCGCCGCGCGGAGTCTATACTTGTCTTTATCTTCTACTTTATTGATTGGCAGCACGCGTAACCATGTCCAAAACAGAGCCAGTCAAGGCCAGCAATTTCATTCGAAACATCATTGAAGACGATATTGCTGCTGGCAAAAATGACGGCCAGGTCATCACCCGTTTTCCACCAGAGCCCAACGGCTACCTGCACATTGGTCACGCGAAGTCCATTTGCCTGAATTTTGGAGTTGCCACAAAGTACAACGGTCGTTGTAATTTGCGATTTGACGATACGAATCCAGCAAAAGAGAATGAGGAATTCGCCAATGCAATCAAAGACGATGTCAACTGGTTGGGATTCGAGTGGGCTGAATTACGCCATGCATCCGACTATTTCGACACACTTTACGACTACGCGTGTGAGCTGATCCGCCAAGGCAAGGCCTATGTGGATAGCAGTAGTGCCGAAGAGATGCGGGAGATGCGCGGCACACTGACTGAGCCTGGCATTGAAAGCCCCCACAGGAACCGCTCAATTGAGCAAAACCTGGAATTGTTTGAGCAAATGAAATCTGGGGATTTCGATGACGGTGCACACGTACTGCGCGCCAAGATTGACATGGCTTCGGGCAACATCAATCTGCGCGACCCGACGCTATACCGTATTCGTAAGGTGCGCCATGTTCGAACCGGCGACAAGTGGTCTATCTACCCGATGTACGATTACACGCATTGCGTCTCTGACGCTATCGAGAACATTACCCATTCATTATGTACTCTCGAATTTGAGGATCATCGACCTCTTTACGATTGGGTGCTCGACCAGCTAGGCACCAAGAGTCACCCGCAACAAATTGAATTTGCCAGACTGTCGCTCGAATACACGATGCTGAGCAAAAGACGGATTATTCAGCTGGTTGAAGATAACCATGTCAGCGGCTGGGACGACCCTCGCATGCCCACTATTATTGGCCTGCGCCGCCGAGGCTACACACCAGCGGCTCTTCGCGAGTTCTGCGATCGCATCGGAGTTACCAAAAACGATGCATGGATTGAAATGCTAATTCTTGAAGGCTGCATTCGCGACGAATTGAATCGCGATGCGCCACGTCGAATGGGCGTGCTTGACCCTATCAAGGTAGTCATTACTGATTTACCTGAAGATCACAAGCAGGTGTTCAACTTCGCGAATCACCCACAAGATGACACTGCAGGAACACGGGAAGTCCCCTTCACTCGTGAGGTTTTCATCGATCGTGACGATTTTGCTGAAATACCACCACCAAAATACCAACGTCTGATACCGGGTGGTGAGGTGAGGTTGCGGGGCTCCTATGTCATTAAGTGTGAGGAGATCATCAAAGATGACGATGGCAATGTAACCGAGTTACGCTGCACCCACGACAAAGCCACTCTAGGTGCAAAACCAGAAGGTCGCAAAGTGAAAGGGGTGGTGCATTGGGTTTCAGCTTCTCACGGCATTCCTGCAGAAGTACGGCTTTACAATCCACTATTCAACGTACCCGACCCTGCAAAAGCGGACTCATTGAGCTCAGCGATTAATCCGGAGTCCGAGATTATCTTGAAACACTGCATAGTAGAGCCTGCACTTAATAACGCCTCTCCCGAGCAGCATTTTCAATTCGAACGCATCGGTTATTTCGTTACCGATCGCCATGACCATTCAGCAGAAAATCTGGTTTTTAATCGAACCGTTACGTTGCGTGACACCTGGGCGAAATAAGCCTTCGGTTCGACGACGTCTAGTAGCTCAAGGATGAGCTGAAACCACTGACAAAAAAGGAATTTTCCAGCTCTCCGACACGAATAGCTACAGCATACAGACTACTTTAGGAGTAGACGGTAATCGTCTGAACTGAAAAAAGATTTGTCAGATATGGCATATCTATTTGACGGACAGCGATCTAGGGTCTATTTAATTTACAGTCGCGTTTGTCGTGAGCGGTGTTGCCCCAGAGCGTTTTCAAGCGCCGCAATGGCATTTTCAACCACTCACGCTCGTCTGCCCCTATTCAACTCTGATGGTGAGAGAACATATGCCCAACCCCGCTCCTAAGATTTTCAAGAAAAGCCTGCTGGCAGTAGCTGTCCTGACCCTCAGCGGCTGCGCATCTGCGCCAAAAATGGATGACGTTGATTTAAGCCCTATCGGTGAGGGTATTCTGGTAGCCGGACGCGTAACTGCAGAAGTGGGCATCCACGCCTGGGATGTCAGCATGTACCTGTTGGGCTTCTCTGACGAGGTAGGCGATGGCGCACAAAGCGATCAATCTAACGTATCTGATAACCAGTTCCCACTGGACGAAATTGATGAAGCCATGCTTAAAGATGATGCTCTTCTTCCAGAAGATGCTCTAAGCCCGGTTAAAATTGCCAACGCAACTGCAAACTACAAAATCGTGTTCGAAACGCCTTCAGCAAATGAACTGACCATTTTCAATGAAACGTCAGAAACGGATCCCTTCCTGATTCAAGCAGAAATGCAAGACAGTGAAATCGTCGATGTTGACCAAGCAGATGTTCTGCCTCTGAAAAACATTAAAGACGAAGCAATTGCACAAACAGCTGGCGACGCTGTTTCAAACGACCAGGAATACATCCACAAAGTAGCTAGCAACGAGAATCTTTGGGACATTGCCAAGGCAACTACGGGTGATGCAACCAATTGGCACGTGTTGGCCGATGTTAATAATTTAAATCAGGATGCCGGGATATTCGTTGGTCAATCTCTGGTAATTCCATCAAAAATGTTAAAACCAAGTTACCTCGATGCAATCAACAACGCAACCAACGGAACCCAAGTCGCTAGCAACCCCACTCTGATAAACCCACAGGACGAAAACAGCTCAAAGAAGGAAATCGTTATCGCCTCCAATGAGTCAAATAAGCCGTCTTCACGATTGGCAATTCCTGCTGCCCCTCAGATTTCAGGTACACCTGTCAAGTTGAACCCAGGCGAAACGTTATGGGACTTTGCAAAGAGAACCACTGGCGATGCGACTAACTGGAAAGCGATCGCTAGACACAATGAATACTCCGACAGGCAAGCCGTTATAGTCAAGACAGGCCAAACTATTCTCGTTCCAGAGGACATGATGAAATCTGAAGCAACACTTGCGAGTGCAAAGCCTGTTGCCAAACCAGCCATTAGCGAAGAAGCTCGTACTGAAGTGTTAGCCGCCATTGAGAAGGTCAATCAATCCGCTATCGCTGCAAGCAGCGACATCCTATCTGAGGCGTCTTCTTTAAGTAATGCTCAGTTATTCGGTGATGAAACACAACCAATCACCATAGTGGAAGCGAACTTTCAAGCAGATCCTTCTCAGAAGCCAATTAAGATCGCAACTGACGCTGTAGAAGTGGTGAAAATGGCGAGCGTTTCGCCAGAGCTTAATCAGATCATGGTCAGCGGCACCTATTACCCGAAGGCAATCTACAACGATGCTGACTTCTCTTCCAGCTTGTTAATGCGCGTCTCACCAGGCACGTCTTTGAAAGTATCTAAGGCACTTGGCAACTGGTTTGAAGTCGAAACTGACAAAGGCACAGGCTACGTTCATCAGCGCGACATCAAATAATAGCTTTAACCACAACGATCTGATTGTTGCGCACAAACGGGTTACCACTGTAAAGAAGTAGCAAAACACTCGACAGCAATACAATAAAGCCTGAACTGGAAACAGTTTGGGTTTTTTTTCGCCCAAATTTTATAAGCCATCAGCTGCCGTAATCCCAGTTTGAGAAGCTTTTCAGATTGGTGCTTTCAGCAGTGAGATGCGGCTCACACTCAATTAGCCAGAATGTCACCACAATTCGCCCCCTAGTTAATTGAAAGATCTGCGACACTTAGCTGTGATGAAGGCTAAGGATGAGAGCATTTCGCGAGTCGTTGTAAATGAAACCGCTTTTTCGTAGAAACGGACGAAGAAAAATATGAAAGCATCAGGAACTGCATTGAAACTCGCATCTCTTGCATCTGTTCTGCTGATGCTCCAGGGCTGCGCCACAGCCACTATGGAAGCGGAAGTGAGCGTGCCTAGTGCAACGCCAGTCACCAGCGAAATTCTGCACCGTGTAAGACCACACGAACGCCTGGGTGATATAGCGATTCGATACACAGGCAATGCTACAAACTGGGAGAAGATTGCCCGCCACAACGGCATTTCCAACCCCAGGAACCTGCGAATAGGGGCGATGATCGCAATACCCAATTCGCTAGTACTCCGGCAAGGCCCACAACCTCAGGCAAGTGCAGCCACTGGACAAGAATTGAAGCTCGTTGCCGTTTCTCTGCCGAATACGACAACACCAACGACGAATACGTTGGCACTAAAACGCAGCACACCCCAGAAATCGACCGCTGTTGTGCTTGAGTCGGATAAAACCAATCGAGCATTTACGTTAAGTCCGACCAAGGAGTCCAGACTAACAAATCAGGCCCA
>JBLIIE010000227.1:0-6943 GCA_047634635.1 Granulosicoccus sp.
TGCATTGTGGGGCGATGCCACCCTATGTACCCTACGGTGCACGAGACCGTCGAGACTATTTATTCTTTTGCGTGTGTACAACAGAATCGAATTCTGGTTTTTCGTTGAGTATGGATTTATGGAGGTGCCATTCGGAGGAGGGCTTATATGGGCCTCACAATCTATGCCTTCATTGTCCAACGATAGTTTGGCAAATTCGTTTGGTACCAATTTCTCGTAGGGTATTCCGCTGGGGATGATCAGCATATGACCCTTGTGCCGCGCTCTATGTTCTTCTGATGATCGCTCATGGAGGCGTAAATGATAGCAAAGCACAATGGCAGATTGATTACCACATATCCGATGCCTACGGTCCAACGTGAGAGTCGTATGCCAGCCCAGTTGAAAAGCACTAACAATTCGTGTGCAATGATGAGATAGCTGATCGTTAAGGGAGCGGTGAGAAGCATGCGTTGAAATGCCATTGCAGGAAGACGATACCGTGCAAGCCCGTAGGCTGCGAAAAAGCCTAAAAGGCAGATCTGGCTTGATCAACGATGGAAAGGGCAGTGCCAGTTCCTTCGTGTTCTTTAAGATTTACTTTACGTTGTCGGCTTTTTCAAAGGGCTCTATTAAGGCAGGGTCTGTGTGGTCGCACCACACGAGTGCGTTTAACTCGTCTTGAGCACTGTCTACTGAAGCTGTTAAACCCGCCAGAGACGCAACGATTGCTACTGAGGTGGCATCGGGAAAGTGCGCTTTTTGGGACACTCTTAAATGGGTTTGGGCATGATCATATTTTATTATCGAATTAGCGTATTTATTGCAATATTCTGATGGGTATTGATTGGGGCTTTCAAATCCCATGTGTAAAATCGGAGGTATAGATTAAAAGCTACCTGATTCGGTGTACGTATTACAAGGCATTTCATTACACCTGCTTTACTGACTGTAACGACACGTCGCCTACATTTATTCTTCAGAATTTCATACGTCAAGTCGAAATTGGAGCTCAAACATACACTGTCCAAGCCCCTATAAATATCCACGAGTAAATATTCAGGATCATGTAGCAACAGTTGAGTGCTAATGCCCTAACAGTACAAAGAGGAGATACCACTCGTAGAGGTTAAGAGGCTTGACACGACGTTGAGTGATCTAAGTCGACCATGCGTGTTTTAACCAGGATTGAATTCCTTATGCAGCTGCAAGCTGAGGATCACTCCGTGGAGTAATAATCATTGTTGATCGGTTATCTCTAGCTGTGCTTATCGCCAATATCGTCAGAGTGAGGCGTTTGTGCCATCCGAAGTTGCGTTAAACTATCAGGGTTCCGGTAAATTAACTAAATTAGGGTAGGATAAATCAGTACTTTCCAAAGAGTATCGATATTTCACTAAAACACTCATGATTAGCCAAAAACTCAACGATACAATCACATTGACCGGCCAAGGTACGGAAGCAGGGGCCGTTCTACGGCACTACTGGCACCCGGCAGCCCTTAGCGATGAATTGGCGTCAGATCGTCCTGTTGTGCCGGTCACACTGCTTGGAGAGCGACTGGTGCTCTTTCGCGACAGTGAGGGTGAGCTAGGATTAATTGACCGCACCTGTCCACACCGTGGTGCTGATCTTTGCTACGGCAGGTTAGAGGACAACGGCTTGCGGTGCCCGTTTCATGGTTGGCACTTTAATCGAGAGGGTCAGTGTGTTGAGCAACCTGGTGAACCTGAAGGGTCAGCCTTGCATGAACGTATTAGAACAACCTCCTACCCAGTGGTAGAGAAGAATGGCATTGTGTTCGCTTATCTAGGACCGGGGGCACCGCCGGAATTTCCAAATTTCGATTGTTTCAGAGCACCAGAAACGCATGTGTTCGCGTTTAAAGGACTATGGGAATGCAACTGGCTTCAGGCTATGGAAGTGGGTATTGACCCGGCACACGCATCGTTCCTGCATCGCTTTCTGGAAGATGAAGACACAGAAGATTCATACGGCAAACAATTTCGGGATAAGGCTGCCGATACCGATATACCCATGACACAGTTACTGCGTGAATATACACGTCCGGAGATTTCCGTAGAGGAGACCGACTACGGCATGCGAATAATCGCTCTACGCCATTTAGACGATGGTAAAACTCATGTAAGAATTACCAATCAAATATTTCCAGAGGCGATAAGCATACCGATGTCACGCGAGATGATCATCACCCAATGGCATGTGCCCATTGATGATGAGCATTGTTATTGGTATTCCATGTTTACCAGCTTCGATAAACCAGTTGATAAAATGCTGATGCGTGAGCAACGTTTGAAGGAGCATCGTTTACCTGACTATGCGCCCATCAAAAACAAACGCAACGGTTACGGTTTCGATGCTCAGGAACAGAAAAGTGAGACCTATACCGGCATGGGCCTCGATATTAATGTCCATGATCAATGGGCCGTGGAGAGTCCGGGTCCGATTACAGACCGCACTAAAGAACATCTAGCGACAACTGATGTTGCCATAATTAAGTATCGTCGCATGCTACGGGAAGCTATTAAAAATCTGAGAGAAGGCAACATCGATGCGCTTCCCATGAAAAATGGTATCGACCCGAAAAGCATTCATGGTCCCATTTCCAATGACACCATCGGAGATCGTGAAGACTGGCAACAGGCCTTCGCTAAAAGCGATACTCAGAGGAGGGCTGATTGTGCTGATTGGGATGCGACAGTATGAAACTTCGATTGCTAAAATGCGATTGATACGCTCCCCAGCCGCTCAGCAAAGCAACAGTAACAAAAGATAACCATGACCGACGTTCAAACAAAGATCCGCAATGGTGCTCTGGCGCAACGCGGTCTATTGGATAACGAAACGATTACGGCTGCTGCTGATTTGCTAGCGCGTGTTGCAGGATCTAATCTCCAAACAGTTCGCGTTCTATTCGCAGACCAGCACGGAATTTTACGCGGCAAAACCATTGTGGCAAGCGCACTGGATTCAGTATTTACAACGGGTATTGCAGCGCCTTCCACATTGCTATTAAAAGACACAGCACATAAAACTGTGTTTCCAGTTTGGTCAGCACAGCCTGGTATTGATGGTGGAATGGCAGGCGCAGGGGATATATTACTGGTGCCTGATCCTTCTACTTTTCGTATCCTTCCATGGTCAAATCAGTCCGCGTGGATATTTTGCGATCCGTATTTGAAATCAGGTGACGCTATACCATTCGCACCTCGCGGAGTACTGCGTACAGCCATCGATAAGTTAGCCGATAAAGGTTATAAAATGCTCACTGGATTGGAGGTTGAATTTTATGTGTTCAAGACTGTTGACCCAAAACTCGACCACGCAGGTAGCACAATGCCTGGCCAACCACCCGAAACCCAAAACCTTGCACAGGGTTATCAATTTCTAACTGAAGCCCGTTACGACGCGCTTGAACCCGTCATTGATATGTTAAGGCAACATTGCCAGGCGCTGGATATACCTATCCGGTCCATGGAAATCGAAATGGGTCCTGGTCAGCTTGAATTTACGTTTGATCCCGCTGACCCCATGGTGCATGCAGACAACATGATGATGTTTCGCACTATGGTTAAAGAGGTGTGCGCAAGACAGGGCCTACACGCTACCTTTATGTGCAAGCCCAACATCGAAAACATTGCTGCCAGTGGTTGGCATTTGCATCAGTCGATACTTGATATTAAGACTGATGAAAACCTGATGATGCCACCTTCGATCGATACGCTTAGCAGGGTAGCTAGTGGCTGGATTGCAGGCCTGCTGGAACATGCCAAGGATTGTTGTTTACTAACCACCCCGACTGTGAATGGTTATAAGCGATATCGCCCGCATCAACTTGCACCTGATCGCATTCAATGGGGTCGTGATAACCGAGGAGCCATGATACGCGCACTTATGCAACCCGGCGACAAGGCATCACGAGTAGAGAATAGAGTGGCAGAACCTACTGCCAATCCGTACTACTATTTTGCCAGTCAGATTCTATCCGGGCTTGATGGGTTAAACCATGATTTGCAAGCACCGAATGCCGTAGAGACTCCTTATGAGACGAACGCTGAATTTCTACCGACAAGTTTGATTGGCGCTATTGAGTTGTTTGAAAATTCTGCGTTTTTGCGACGTGAGTTTGGTGATGTTTTTGTTGATTACTTAAGCCGAATTAGACGTTCAGAGTGGGAGCGATATCACCAGACGGTAACAGCGTGGGAGCAATCTGAGTATTTTGGGTTGTATTGATCAGTGGTTTTGTGGAACTCGGTGCGAGACGCTCTTGTTTTTGGGATCGGCCTCATATGAATTTCAAAGTAATAAAACCATCTGATGAGAAGTACTTCGCGGACTAGAGAGCCTAGCGAGGATGCCCCTGTCAGATTCTAACTAATCTATAAATATTTCCATCACAAATGTGGAACCTCACATGGAAGATGGATTTTAGACAGTATCAAGTAGATACTCCACGAGTGCTCGGCTCTGGCGTGAGCCTGCTCTTTCCCTATCCAACTTCGAAATAATAAAATGAAACGTCCAACACTCATAGGACAAGCTGCAATGCCCGGCAGCGACAGTGTATTGAAACTGTATCAGGGCAAGGACGATTGCAGAATCGTCCTATCGGGACAGGGTGAGCTCATGTCCACGCGCAAACACGGTTCTGAAGATGCGCTGGGCAGACTGCCGTGTCAGCAGCTTGAACAGAAGGACGGTGTCAGTGTTTTGATAGGCGGGCTGGGTATGGGGTTTACGCTTGCCGCAGCTTTAGCGGCTACGGGTCCCAACTCAACTGTGGTTGTGGCTGAAATCGTCTCTGAAGTCGTTGAATGGAACAAAGGTCCATTGGGCGGTTATTCTGACTATCCGTTGTCAGACCCGCGCACAACGGTGTATCACGGTGATGTGTGTGACTTGCTGCGTAGCCCCGAAAAAGACTACGATGTTATCGCGCTTGATGTGGATAATGGGCCTGAAGCGTTTAGCTCGGAAAGAAATGATTGGCTTTATTCGCCCGAAGGTATTGGTTACGCCCGCGAACGCCTTAATCCCCATGGAGTAGTCGCTTATTGGTCTGCAACCCCTGATCCGCATTTTGCCAAAAAGCTTCGTACATGCGGATTAAAGGTGTCTGTAAAGTATGTTTTCGCCCATGGCAATAAGGGGACAAAGCATACTATCTGGTTGGCTAAGACTTAATTTCAATCGTCGCCAACGCTTGCAACCACAATGATCTCCACCTTGTACTCAGGCGTGGCTAGCTTGGCTTCGCCGCAAGCACGAGTTGGAGCATGCCCATCAGCTACCCAAGCATCCCACACTTCATTCATTTCTTTAAAATCTGCCATATCATCAAGCCAGATGGTTGCTTGCAATAGGTGATTTTTATTTGAACCCACTTCAGCCAGTAATTTATCGATAGCTAGCAAACAATCTTGTGTCTGTTGAGCAACACTTGCGTTGGGCGTGCCTACCTGGCCTGCAAGGTAGATGGTATCGCCATGAACAACTATTTGGCTCATACGTGTGTTGGTATGTAGTCTTTTAATTTTACTCATAGAATAAATGTCCTTTTTTACTTGGGTTGTTGAAGTACTGATTTGTCCAATGTACTAGAACACAATGACTTTGTGACAATGAATTTACTACATTCGGTACCTCAAGGACTCAGAAGAATGAGACGTTAGCAACGTGGGGCATCACGTGTTCGTTAGCGCTGCAGCATAGGCGAATCTGCAATTAGCTCGTAAAGCCTGTTTTCGCTCATGGCAGTAAGTGAGCAAAAATCACTATTTAGCTTGCCTATATAACTAGTAGAGTCTGTTGACGTCTATCCAGCAAATATCTACTCGGGCAAACCAGGTGCATCGACATCACAAACGGTTGGAATTACTCTGCGGAGTAATTCATCAACATTCTGTTTTTTTTCCAACAGTAAACAGTGAGCAGCTCAAATCTACACCATATTGCAATAGCCCAATCAACTCATCACTGTTTACCTCCGAGCTATCAGAACCTGCCAGTATCGATGCAGTAAGGTCTCGCTGGGTGGCGTGCAGTTTTTGTATCTGTTCGTCAATAGTGCCTGCGGTAACCATACGATAGATGATTTCTGGGTCTTTCCATTCTGGTGCAATAAGTTTGGGGTTACAGCACAGGCGGCGCAATTTGGTCAGATAAGTTAGTACTTTAAACTTCACCTGCGCTTGATTGGTATCATCCTCCGAGTTCAAAGTGGCAAGCGCCTCTTGCCGAAGAGCCTCCTACAACACAGCCTCTTCGCGGGACAGTGATACGCTGAGATTGTTACCAGTACGCGCGGGCAAATTTTGCAAAACGTCACTTTTGTGTCGGCGCAACATGAGCGGAGATACCAGCTGCATTCACTGGGTACGTGCAGTTGGGTCGTTATCTCGCTTAAAAGGTAATGCGAAATTCCTACGAAAAGCCGCTTGTGAGACCAGTAGTTCTGGATCGGTGAAGCTAAACAGCGAGTGCAGATCCATCAGATTATTCTGTATCGGGGTGCCTGTGGTGATAATGCGAAAATCAGGGACTAACGCTTTTGCAGCGCATGCCCGATGGGTGTTGGCATTCTTGATGGCCTGTGCTTCGTCCAGAACAACTGTGCTCCAGTGCACCGTTTTCAGCTGTTCACTATCGTTTGTAATCAATCCATAGCTGATGACTAAAAGATCGAGTTTGCCTAACGCGGCTAGTGTCTCATTTCGGTCGTTGGTTTCATCGTCGCACCGCTTCAGCCGTAGTTGTGTTTTGTTATTGTTGCGGCAGCTTTTGTGTCCTGTTCCAGCTGGTGTTGCAAATCGCCAGTCTCATCCTTCAGTCGTTTCAATCCAACACGTCTGCCGGCAGACCAAACACCTTTTTTGCCCATGACTTGTTCGAAGTGCGGTATTGCTGAGCGGTGATGATTTTGTTGGCAAGTTTTAGTTAT
>JBLIIE010000228.1:0-6684 GCA_047634635.1 Granulosicoccus sp.
GGCGCTTGGGGTGTTTATGATGTATTTAAATCCCAGGACAATGAACCGCTATTTGTAGGCGTAACCAGCGACTCACAGTGGGAACGGTTTTGCGATGTGTTTGACTTAGGCGCGATGAAAGGGGATGCGCGACTTGCAAGCAATCCTAAGCGCACTATAGCTCGCGATTGGTTGTTGCCCGAACTAAGTCAGCACTTTTCTACCATGACATTGGAAGCCATGGTTGAGGGATGCGAACGAGCAGATGTTTCTTGGTCACCTGTAGGTAGGCCGGAAGAGCTTCTCAGCAATGAACAGCTTCAGGAGCCAGGTGGCTTACTGGATGTTGTGTTGTCAGGTGCCCAGAGTGCAGCGAATGTTGGCGATGAACCTTCGGTGAACGGTGCGTTAAAAGTTCAGTTGCCAGGATTACCGCTAGAATTTGGAGATGAAAGGAGACGAACTGTGCTTCGGCTTCAGCCTCCCCAGCTCGGTGAACATACACAGGAAATTCTACTGGAAAATGGATTTTCCACTGTACATATTGATCGATTGTTAGCGAGTTATGTCGCAATCTAGGCCAAGCTTCGCATTAATTATCCGATCTTGTAACGCTGATGTTCTTCAGTCGGAAATCGCTCGGTGACATGAGCGTCATAAAATGGATGCCAATGCACCGTTTTCACTGGACATCTTTGTGGGTTTTGAATAACTCGCCACACCAATAACTCATACATTAACGTCTCCCATATAAAAATCGATTGCATCGCATAGTCGATGTCTATCAGCGGATAAAATCCGCCTGCTCGTTAATTAAATAACCTGCGTAACTATGATTGACTTAAACGAATGGGTCCGTATGGTCCTGCTGTATGCGCACTTGTTGTTCTGTGTGGTTGCAATGGGTCAGGTGTTTGAAACTGATCTGAAAATTGCGCTGGGTAAAACCACTATTAAAGCTTTGTCCCAAAATTCTGTAAGAGTAGGCTTTCTCTTGTTTGCAATGTGGATATACGGGCTTGCAGTTATCTATAGGGATACAGGCTTTGGCTTGTTGGCAATGGCAGAGGATTCTAAACTGCAATTGAAAATTATGTGCGTCACTCTATTGTCCATCAATAGTCTTCTATTGCATTGGGATTCGCTTCCAGCGGAAGTGAAGCAAGACAATACGCTAGCAGGAAGGGGTAGGGATAAGCGGTTGGGTACGCTCAAGTCCGCGCTCAGTATTTATATCAGTGCGCTTAGCTTGAGTAACTGGATGATTGCCGCTTTTATTGGCGTATCTGAGCCACTGGCAAATATGGGATTTTCAACGCTATTTAAACTGTACCTGATCGTTCAACTGCTGACGTTTATCATTGCCATAATTGCATTTCTGTATATGAATAAACGATTAACGTTATTGAAGTCAGAATACGATGCCAGCGAGAACGAATTAAAAACACCAGGGTATAGTGCAATACAGTCGGGTGGAACCATTGCCACTGGAGCCAGACTAACTCGCCGGTATTTATTCAACTTTAAGATGATGCTGTGAAGTTACCTGATTGAAGACAAGTTGGATCTAGATAACGAACGCTTACCCGGTGGTTTGGATGCAGC
Source organism: Granulosicoccus sp. (assembly GCA_047634635.1). GTDB lineage: Bacteria > Pseudomonadota > Gammaproteobacteria > Granulosicoccales > Granulosicoccaceae > Granulosicoccus. The sequence goes on from JBLIIE010000228.1 coordinate 1,585, forward strand.
ATTTGCGAATGGGAGAGGTAACCCAGAACAATTTAGAAAACCGAATACTTACTCTTCAACATCATCACGCATTCGTTCTCGCTTTTCCATCTCTTCGCGGAAGGCCTCTTCTATTTGTTGCAGTACCGAGTTCACATCCACGTTGCGCTCATCTCGCTTGAATTGACCAGTGAGCTTCATGTCAGGATCTAGGTCGCCAGCCTCGTACAATGCCCACAGTTCTTCTGCATAGCGAGTTTCACGAAGCTCTGGTGCGTACTGCGCATAATATCGAGTAATGTTGGCCACATCACGTGCAAGCATCGTAGGCGCATTGTTGTTGCCAGCCGCATTTACCACTTGGGGTAAGTCAATGATCACTGGGCCGTCTTCTGCCATCAGTACATTGAATTCTGATAAATCACCGTGCACCAGGCCGACACATAGCATGCGCAATATATAATTCATCATCGTGCTGTGATCCTCTACTGCACGCTCAACGGGTATCAGGATATCGTTAAGACGCGGTGCGACTTCTCCAGCTCCATCGGTTATCAGCTCCATGAGGAGCACACCGTCGAAACAGCCAAAGGCCTCGGGCACGCGAACACCTGCATCACGAAGGCGATATAGCGCTTCAACCTCAGCCGTTTGCCAAACCTTTTCCTGCTCATCACGGCCAAAGCGCGACCCCTTTTCCATGGCACGCTGGCGACGACTGTTTCGAACCTTGCGTCCTTCCTGATATTGCACAGCTTTCTTGAAACTGCGAACTGCAATATCTTTATATACCTTGGCACAACGTATTTCTTCGCCGCATCGGACCAAATACACAATGGCTTCTTTGCCACTCATCAACGGGCGCAGAACCTCGTCGACCAGGCCATCTTCCACCAGAGGTTGTATTCGTTTGGGTGTCTTCACTGATTTATCCTGATCAGCAGTGGCGTTGTGTTCAGCTAACTCCACAAACATGTGATCACGATATGATCGCACTGTGGAGTAAGTACTTGCCGTGCTGAGTGTATTGGGTGCTAGGTTTTGCCAAGGAACCGGCAGGCCAGTACCGTAACATTTTTCCATGTCAGCGTCATACCTATAGACCCTAACTCAGTGAGTTTATTAGCTTTGAGGCCCCCTGAGCCCAGCTAATTATCGAAGTGCACACAAAGGCACTAAGCTTTACGCCTATGAATATCGAACAGGCATCGTAATTGAATACGGCCAGAGTTCTAGCAGGCTTGGGGGAGGACTTGCTTTTGTTGCAGGCGGTATGCTAGCAGCAAGTGTTTTAGCCTGGGAACTGGCTTGAACTTCGTTTCTGCTCGGGCGTATTTTACGCAGGGCCTGTTTTGGAACAGCCATATCTGGCCTAGTGGCGCCGGTTACTCTTCATTTTGCCGGTCCCGGATCATGGCCAATGGCTTGGGCGTTGTTGGCCGTTATATCCATTTTGCTGATCGGTGCACTGATGTTTGGGCATCGAGCAGAAGGTGGACAACGTCCTCGCTAACAGGCGAAAGTATCATTTGGTAGCTTGCGTCTGTTGTTGTTTGTTTATGCCTTTTTCGGGGTCGGTTACATCGCCTGCATGACAGTCATGATTGCCTGGGTGCGTGACGGCGGAGGATCTGTCTTGGATCAATCGTCTTTCTGGGTGCTCATTGGAGTAGCCGCGATGATCTCATCCTTGCTCCGGGCACGCGGTCATCGGAATGTGAAAGATGGGCACGCCTTTGGCTTATTGTGTCACTGACGGCGTTTGGAGGCACCGAGCCGCGTATAAACAATGGACCCATTGCTTTCGAATTGGGTTCAGTTGTGGTTGTCATTCATCTTTATACGTCTCTCAGTGGGCTGGGTTCTGTAGTCCACGATAGTAATGACTTTAGAGGCTCTGGAACGCTATTGAACTCTTCAGATGTAATGCTCAGGCTCGGTTGATTCTTGAAATTCATGTAATCGCGAAACCAAGGTCGCTGATAGACCAAGCTAACAATAGGGCGGGGCGTATTGGAGCGGTTAGCCTGACCGTGATGTGATGCACGGTAATCCATCAGGTAACAATCACCTCGCTTGACCAACGGAGTCTGATAGGGAAACGCCTTCGATTGTTCAGTACTAAGCCTGTGGGTACCCTTCTTTAATCTAGTGGTGCCCACGTGCTCATCTAGGTCAATTAGTGGCACCATCATCGTAACGGCAAAGCTAGGCAGAGTAGGTTCTTCAGGGTCATCATCAAAGAGATGCTTGTGATCTTTATGCAATCGTTGGTCAAGTGACCCGGGAAGTGACATTGCTGATGTGAAACACCCAAGTATGCATTGACGTCCAAGGAGTCGTCTCATTAATGGCAGTACTAATTCGTTTCCGTACAAGGAGGGTGAATTGAACGGTTCCTGCATTTTTAAAGTAATCTGAAACCGCTTATCGCCTATTCGTAACGCATCCTCATGTTTAGTATTCACCAGATAATTTTGGTATTTTTCAATGAAGTCAGCGTGGCAGTTATTCAATAGCGTTTGGTCAAATACGTTCTTGATGTGTAAGACGCCGTGTGTGCGAAACAGTTTTTCAGCCGCGTTTAACGTATCTATAGAGATCTGGCCAGAATCAAGCTCAGATATTGAAAAAGAAATGGTAGGTGTCACACCTGAGCTGTCAGCGTCGATTAAAGCGCGCTCGAGGTCATTTGTTCTTGCTAGTGCACGTTTGATCTGTTTGTCTTCGCCCATAGCCAAGGCGCAACGGTAGTGGCGTTTTGCACGGTTGTATTCGCAACTTTGGGTATAAATTTCACCCAGCTGTGTATGCCCTCCAACATGTTCTGGATTAATTTCCACACAGTTTATAAACGCTTTTACAGCATGCGACAAGCGATTCTGCTTGCGTAGTAAATTGCCGAGTGAGCAGTGTGCCTCGGCATCTTCAGGTTGTGTTCGTAAATGCGCAGTCAACAGTCGTTCAGCACGCGAATCTCTACCGTTGATTAAATAATCCTCTGCAAACTCGAGAGCACCGGTAGCGGTGGTGAGGCTACAAAAGTCGCATGCATCGAGTAGTGCGCTGAGTCGTTTGGTCAGATTTTTACGAATTGTGCGCCTATAACTTTTACTGTCTAGTGGGAATCTGCTGAAACTGATTAGATGATGAATCATGCCGCCCACTGCAGCCGCACTAATATTCTCTAATACAGTTTGGTGATCGCTATATCCTGATTTTACCAACGTGTCTATGTAGCTTGAGAGCTCTCGTTGGGGTTGTTGTAGTTTTTGCGAATCAATGAACAAGGAATCGTTGTGCATCGTTGCCATAATCGATATGCAGCCACTGAACAAGGCATGTAGCGACAGTCCTGCTGGACCGGCAACGGCCTCATCCCAGTCATACAATATTGTATTGCCCATTGCGTTTATTGCAGCATTGCTAGGCCGCAGGTCACAGTGATTAATTGTGACAGGCAGAGCACTCGCATTATTTATAAAGTTTTGAAGAACTGGTTGGCGTTTTTTCAATAGTGAGGCGTAACGACGGCACTCTTTTTTGGACAGAAAATAGTCTGCATGAACTTTAGCACCAGTAATAGTTGGCAAGTCTTCAGCAGGTGAAAGAAACTTGAGTAGATCCTCAACCAGTGTAGTTAGTTTTATGGTGGGCAATGTTGCACAGATGAGATTTTGAGTGGTGCATTCGGCTTGTATGGAGGCGTACGTTTGTAACAACTCAGTTCGTTTGATCTCTCCAGGTGATCTGGAGAGATCCTTCCCCCCGTGATCTTTCTGCAGCACAAAGCCCTTTTCACAATCGGACGCAATGATTGTCGGCATGTTTTCTGGAAAGTAGGCGCTCACCTCAGTGATTGTCGTTATTGCCGGTCTTAGCGCCAGAGGCAATATCCTTAAGTTGGCGCACCCAGCATCGCCTACGAGTCTGTATATTTTAGCCCATGGCGTATCGGATACTATGTCTACAGTACCTGCACCGATAAACGTCGTAGCCCATTGGATTGCGGTGTCAATGTCATCTGAAAACTTTGCATTTGGTGATTGTTGTGCCAATGAATCATCAAATACTGAGGCGTTAGAAGCTATGTTTTCCTCACTCATATTAACGGGGTGTTTGAGGCTATTTGCTTCATTCTCAATTTCTTCCCTACTAAATTGATTAGTTGATTTCTTGCTGACATGAGGATTCATAACTGGTCAATGGCCAAACACCAGGGTGTGCTTATGCACTTGGTGTTTTTTTGTAGGTGAGGCCGTCTGGCACAGACGATCGCTGATGCTCGTTTGAAGCTTTGCATATCCATATTCGCAGCTGCTGCAATAGTGTTAAGTATTCCTGGGGAAATTCCGTTTTTACTCTGAAATGATTTGGTCACGACAGGTTTAAATATAGTTAGATCTATACGATTAAAATTGCACATGGTGTGCCATATATCTGCAAGGAAATCACAAACAGTGAAAACTATGCAGAGTAATAAGCGCCGTACTTAAATCAGTGCTTTTCTGTTGGATATGTATTACGTGTTGCTTTAGCCAGAAAGTCTGAGTAACTGTTATTTGGCATATTTTGAAATAATTTCGTTTTCTGTTTAGAAGCGAACGCTAAGTGCCACATTGAGATTCACACCACCAATGCGTTACATATACTACCTAAATCACGAATACTCCCTGTTATTGAAAAAATAAATTAATAAAGTTGAAATAATTCCTGACGCTATTAGGGTACAAGCGAGGGCTCTTATCATTGTTTATTGAGCCTACATATACTTCACGTAAATGTGTTTGCAGTTGCATTTTACGTAATAGTTCTGGTTTTTTTCTAAAACAGGGAGTTAACCTCGTTACATATTTTTGAATACGGGAATTCATGCGTATAGCAAAAATAGTACGAAACAACTTAATAAAGTCGTCCATCTATTGATCACGCAATTGCCCAACGATAGTTGCAAAGAGATAAAACTGTTATGAGTAGCAACAATACACATTTTGACGAATACCTTGGAGGCAAGGGCGGCGGTTCATACGGCGGCTCTAATGGCGGCTCTGGTAAGGGTTCAGGTAAGGGTTCAGGCAAGGGTTCAGGTAAAGGATCAGGCAAGGGTTCAGGCAAGGGTTC
>JBLIIE010000229.1:0-6591 GCA_047634635.1 Granulosicoccus sp.
TCTGCCGGCGAGGCATACCTGCGCCTGGAAGAGCAAGGCAAAATCAAGCGGGTAGCCGAAGTACTGGACCCAGGTGGTATAGAAGGCTGGTGGATTCCCACGTATCTGGCCAAGAAACACCCGGAACTGAAAACCATCGAAGGCATCATGGCGAATCCGGAGCTAGTGGACAGCCGCTTTAACAACTGCCCGAGTGGTTGGGGCTGCCGTGTTGTCAGTGATAATCTGACTCGCGCTCTTGATCTTAAATCATCAGGCATCAAGGTATTCGATCACGGTTCCGGTGAAACTCTGGCGACGTCAATGGCCTCCGCGGTTCAGAGCGAAGAGCCTTGGTTCGGTTACTACTGGGGTCCGACTGTACCACTGGGCAAGTACGACATGACTCGGGTTAAAATTGGCGATTACAAGCCAGATGTTCATACCCGTAACCAGACCCAAATGGTCGAAAATCCCGGCGTTTCCGATTTCCCTGCCGCCACTATTCTAACGGCTGTCACTACCAGCTTCGGTGAGCGCGAGCCAGAAGTAGTTGAAATGCTGAGTAACATGACCTTTAAAACCAGCACTATGAGCGCCCTGCTGGCCTGGATGGATGAGAACAACGCCTCCGCCGAAGAGGCTGCCGTTTACTTCCTGAGTAACAACACCGACGAATGGTCTGGATGGCTGAATGCTTCAGCCACCAAACGACTCGCCAACGTACTTGGCCGGTAGACGCTATCAAGAAGAGCCGGCACGCCGGCTCTTCTTTTGTTAGATCAATAAAAATCACACCGAATACCTCATGCTGAATGCGCAAGGAATATTGAACGCTCATGGCAACCTATGACTTCCTATTTTCATCTCTCGGACTTACGGAGTGGTGCGCTGAAGGCAAGAGCGACGCGCCCATGTCGATGGCCGCACTACTCAACAAATCCAAGGGGACGGAAGCCGACGCGCAATCCCTTTGGGACGTGCCGTTTCCATCCATGGATGCACTCAATGACTCCTGCGCAGCTTTCCCTCAGTCCCGGGAATTAACCAAGGGGCTGGAGCAAGGTTTTCTGGCCGTCAAAGACAATCTCAGTATTGTGCTGGACCCCATTACCCAGCCCCTGAGCTGGGCCCTTGATGGCGCCCTTTACAGCATGATCACTACGCCCTGGTGGATCGTTATTCCGATACTGCTGGCGATTGTTCTTTTTATCACCAAATCCTGGAAGCTGGTCGGCTTCGTGGCTGGCAGCCTATGCCTGCTTGCCTTCATCGACTACTACGTATACGCCATGCAAACACTGGCGATTATATTTGTCTGCGCGTTCATCTGTGTGCTGCTGGGCGTGCCCATTGGTATCGCCATGTCCCGAAATGACATGATGCAGAGGGTGACTATCCCGGTACTGGACATGCTGCAGACCCTGCCGCCTTTTGTGTATCTGATCCCGCTGATTTTTCTGTTCAGCGTGACCGAGTCCAAACTGTACGGCATCGCCATCATCCTTTACGCCATTGTGCCCGTTATACGCATGACCAACCTTGGTATCCGGCTGGTAGACCCAGACGTGATTGAAGCCGCGAATGCCTTCGGCATGACCAGACGGCAAAAGCTGTACAAAGTACAGATTCCGCTAGCGCTCCCTAACATCATGGCAGGGGTAAACCAGACCATTATGATGAGCCTGGCCATGGTTGTTATTGCCTCCTTGGTATCGGCCCCCGGCCTTGGCGTGCTGGTACTCCAGGGCATACGTAATCTGGAACTCGGTGTCGGCCTAGTAGCGGGTTTTGGCATTGTTATTCTGGCGGTCATTCTGGACCGAGTAACCAAAGCATCGCTGGCGCGCATTAACGCCTCGCAAAAACAGTAAGGAAGCGCATTGTGGATCGGGACATCAAAATTTCAATCCGGAACCTGTACAAGATTTTCGGCCCTACTCCCGAAGTTGCCCTTGAGTACGTAAAACAAGGCATGGGAAAAGCCGAACTACTCGAAAGGCATCAGCACGTACTGGGTCTTCAGGATATCAACGTGGATATGCACGAGGGCCATGTAACCGTCATCATGGGGCTGTCGGGATCTGGCAAGTCCACGCTCATTCGGCATCTCAACCGTTTGATTGAACCCACCGACGGTGAAATTGCAGTCGATGGCGAGAACGTGCTGGCGTTTGACGAAGACCAGTTGCGCAAGCTGCGCAGGGAACGCATGTCAATGGTGTTCCAGAAATTTGCGCTACTGCCGCACAAAACTGTTCTTGAAAATGCAGGGATGGCGCTTTCCGTGCGCGGCCATAAAATTGAGGAATTCGAAGCGGAAGCCGAAAAATGGATCGCCCGCGTGGGCCTGGAAGGCAACGAATATCAGTACCCGCACCAATTGTCTGGTGGCATGCAACAGCGCGTTGGTATCGCTCGGGCACTGGCCTCTAACTCACCGATCATGCTGATGGATGAGGCCTTCTCGGCGCTGGATCCACTGATACGGTCAGACATGCAAGACCTGCTTCTGGAACTTCAGGATGAGCTGCATAAGACCATCGTTTTCATCACCCACGATCTGGATGAGTCACTGAAACTGGCAGACCACTTGGTCATACTCAAGGAAGGTTATATTGTTCAACAGGGTGAGCCGCAAGAAATACTGATGCACCCGAACGATCCATACATCGTCAACTTTATCAGCGACATCAATCGTGCCCGAGTACTGCGGGTTCGGTCCATCATGAAGAAAACCACGGAAGTGGCTGACAACGTGGCCGGCGATATCGGTGAAAGAGACAACCTGGAATCGGTGATTGCACTGTCCAGAGGCGATACCAGCCTCACCTATCGCGTGGTTCGCAAAGGTGCGCAGGTCGGGATTCTGAGAGTCCAAGACCTGTTCAAGGCTTTGGTGCCAACTGAAAGCCCGGAAGACAACACCCGCTCGCATTATTGAAAGAACTAAAACCGGGACAGGTCTGGTCATCAGAATCGAGCCTACCCGGCTTTTCATCAAGCCTCCCAAGCTCCAGCGTAGCCATGTTGAGCCGTTTTCCTTAATCGAAGTTAACCGCATCATCCAATCTGTACGCGAAGATTATTGTCACTATTATACGGTGCCCTTTACTCGGGCATGCGTACCGGCGAAATAGACGGGCGTCCCTAGGGGTTTGTTGATTCTAAGCGCGGCCTGATCACTACCAAAGAAACCTTGGTGCAAGGCATCACCGAAGATACCAAAATGGTCCGGAGCTTGAAATCCTCAGGCTTTACTTTGTTGGCGTATGTGATCTGAGCGTATGGTAAATATCGTAACAACCATCCACGACAAGATCTTGAATGAGTAGCGATCGGGCTCAAATTCTAGCATTTTAATTTTGGACATCGTTGATATGAACGAAACATCTGAATATTTTTTACCCACCGACAACAACGACCCGCTGAGTAAACATCACACTCCTTCCGGCATTTCTGACCGCGTAGCATTTCGTTTAACCAGAATGTTGCGCTTTTTAGCAGACCTTTTTTTTGCCAAGCGCTATGGCCATCGTGCAGTGGTGTTGGAAACCGTCGCGGCAGTGCCGGGAATGGTTGCTGGAATGGTACGGCACATGCGTTCACTCCGTAGGATGGAAGACGACCGAGCAACGATTCGCATACTGCTGGAAGAGGCCGAGAACGAACGTATGCACTTGATGACGTTTGTGGAAATTGCTCAGCCCAGTGCCTTCGAGCGTCTCTTAATTTTATTTGCCCAAGGTATTTTTTTCACCAGCTTTTTGGCTCTTTATGTTGTTTCTGGCAGCACTGCACATCGCCTAGTTGGGTATTTCGAGGAAGAGGCGGTATATAGCTATGGAGAATATCTAGCCGAGGTGGAGAGCGGTCGCTTGGAAAATGTCCCTGCTCCGAAAATTGCGATTGATTATTGGAAATTAGCTGCTGACGCAAGACTGCGTGATGTCATCTTAGTGATCAGACAGGACGAAGCCAGTCATCGAGATGTTAATCATCGATTAGCTAATAGCTATGATGTTTGAACACGTTATTTGCTAGTGACAAGTTCGTTACCGAAATTGAGGAAAATTCCGGCTAGGCCTTCCTAGACCGCCACTGCCTTCACTCAAGATGCAAAAACCTGCCGCCGGAAATACCGATAAGTTTCTACTGACGCTGAATTGCGCCCTAGATTAATTGAAATGTACACAGTTGCATGGGCACTTAATAAAAGCGTTGCGTCTGACCCTTTTGCCAGCTTGCATTCAAGCTTATCGATTGATTTCTCGATAACACCAAAAGAAAAGCACATTAATGAAATCGTATATATTTCACTCTACATATACACTGAAATACTCGATAACAGAGAGAACGCTATGGAACCCGGATCGGCAATATTGACAATGACTGTTTTGATGACGCCGGATGTGGCCAACTTTTTCGGCAATGTGCACGGTGGCACCTTGCTTAAGCATCTTGATGAAGTGGCTTATGCCTGCGCCAGCCGGTATGCGGGTGCTTATGTTGTTACTATTTCTGTCGACCAGGTTATGTTTCTTCAACCCGTTCATGTGGGCGAACTGGTGACCTTTCTGGCCAGCGTTAACTACACCGGCCGCACGTCCATGGAGGTGGGCATTAAGGTGGTCACGGAGAATATCCGTGAAAAGCTGGTCAGGCACACCAATAGCTGCTTTTTCACGATGGTGGCAGTTGATGACAACGGGAAATCCGTCGAAGTGCCCAAAATGGTACCCGTTACTGATGATCAAATCAGGCGATTTGCAAACGGTAAGGAACGCCGTGCGATTCGTATTGAGTTAGCGGAGCGCTATAAGGCACTTCATCGCTCAGGCAAGTAGCCGCACTCGCTGAATAGATTTTGGCCATCATTGAAAATGAGTTGGAAAAAGACAGCTAACTTGTTGATGCTAAATTCAATATAAAACTTCAGTTTAGCCTTCGTTACACAGCTTAAGTTTAACGAGGCAGCCATATTAATTTATTGCTTGCTGGAATGCTTGGTTGGCTATCAACTAGCTGAAAAAGCACAAACAGCTCACTAAATGGTTTGTGTATCTAACAAATTTAGGTATGGCAAGGATGCTGACAAGTTACCCACCCTAAGCGCATAGTCTGATAGTGAAAACTTAAAAACGTCACCGATTCCTTCCCGATATCATGGTGGCTGACCGAGGATGATCGCAACCGAGCGGAGAGATCGCAGGAAGCTACCCGATCGGGGGAGCGAGTGAAGCGACGATTAAAATCCGTCAATCATGCCCAGTGCTCCGTAAAAATCTATGCTTCGATTTTCAAATTATTCAATTTCGGACGATATTTAGTGTCAGCCGACCCACTGTCGTGACCTCAGGAATGGTGCGTTCAAAACTTGGGAAACAATCGTTATCTAGACCCGAGAATAAAATTACTTACACCTGACAAAGTTAAGTTGTGAGAACCAATAATTGCCCTACAAACTATCCTAATTAATATAGAGATCTTATCCATACATTACCGCGTGATTTCTGCAGTAAATCTATAGTTATCTTTTTAAAAAAATCATTGTTAAACCCACGCTCTTGCTGGCTTTTACCGAGAATTTAGGGCGATGTATTTAATATTTAGACGTCCCGAGGGTAGCGACATACGGCATAGTCGAGGCAGCGCCTCGCGTTGGATTTGGCTAGCGTGTGCAGTGGCCATACATCGTCCTCAGTGAGGATCTCGATATTGCTAGCCTAGAGCCTTAGAATTAGGGGATTCTAAAGGAAATTATATTGGCCGTCCGTCGTCGTACGCATTTCCGCTGGCTGGAGTCAGACTGTAAATCCCTGAGATCTGCAGTGGAGCCCGCGGGCCTAAATAATCCGCGGGCATCAGATAAGAATGAAGTCCGTGCCGCAATGACGACTTAAGTCATCTCTGTGTCCAGTATCGGCTTCTCGAAGTAGAGATAGTCGTTCTTCATGCGACAGATTTTCCAGCCCTCCGTGTCCCGGCGGTAACTCTCGAAGTATTGGACGCCAATACGACGCGAAGGCGCATCCGACACGGCCAAGGTAGACACCTCAACAGTCCAACGGCCGTTAGCGCTATTGTCGTTGATAATATCTATCAGCGGATTGGCGCCGACGGGTATCTGCCGCAACAAGTCATCATTTTCCATCAATTTTGTGAAGAAGTCGCGAATATTGTTGCGCCCACTCAAAGTGATATTGAAACCGTACTCCAACTCGGCGTCGTCGCTAAAACAGTCCACCAAAGCGTCCACATTCTTATCGAGAATACTGTACCAATAGGTATGACGCAGGTCCTTAATGGCTTCTCGGTGTTGTAACGTTGAAACAAGGGCTTCGAGGCTGCTCAACCTAGCATCCAGATCAGACATAGGGTTTCTCTTTTATTATTGATACGGTGTTGAAGTACGTCATACACACTAGCGAAACCAAGGCTAAAAGTCAGTGATTTAGTCAAAAAACTTTCGGGTATTAAGCTCTGCCATAATCTCTGAGTTGCCCAGCCAAATCGATCTCGCTCTGGCGTTGGTGTGATGTCAAAATTCGCATATAAACTGCAGGACTCACACCTTTATAAGCGCGACGGATTGAATTCACAGCACTAAGC
>JBLIIE010000230.1:0-6500 GCA_047634635.1 Granulosicoccus sp.
CGCCCTGGATGGTATCGTTGAAATTGAATTGACCTGATAGTACGCAGCGTAGTGCGTGCTCCGCACGATGATATTGTGCAGATGGAGGTTTGATTGCAACTATGTTGCTTCGACATTTGCCTGGGTATACTTTGCCCGCCGGAAGAGATCGTCGACTGCAGCTACAGGCAAAGACCAACTGTCTGCTGACAAGCTCAGCAATCGCATTATGGTAGCGCTCCAGCCGTTCACTTTGCCATTGGACTGGTCCGTCCCAGCCAAAGCCGTATTGGTCCAGAGTGCGTTGTATGGCGTCTGCAGAGCCCGACACTGAGCGTGGCCCATCGATATCATCTATACGCAAGAACCATAGGCCAGATCTGCTTTTTGTAGCGCAGTAACTGGCCATTGCTGCCAGCAGTGACCCGAAATGAAGATCACCTGTTGGTGAGGGGGCAAATCGTCCTACTGGTGTTGCATCTATATCCTGTGCCAGCTTACCAACGGATGTTGGGATCTCTGCCGGCACAGGACGATATGTCTAAGCTGGTGCTTAGGCTGTTTGACGCTCGCGGATTTCTTCCAGAGTTTTGCAGTCAATGCACAACTCAGCAGTCGGGCGGGCTTCTAGCCTGTTAACACCAATTTCAATGCCACAAGTTTCGCAGTACCCGTAGTCATCATCATCGATGCGTTTTTGTGCCTCGTTAATTTTTTTGATCAACTTGCGTTCACGATCGCGAGTACGCAATTCGAGACTGAACTCCTCTTCCTGAGTGGCTCTGTCGTTTGGATCAGGGAAGTTGGTGGCATCATCTTTCATATGCCCCACCGTTCTGTCCACCTCTTCCATCAGCTGTTGCTTCCAGGCAGCTAGCTTTTCACTAAAATGTCCTAGCTGCTTCGCATCCATGTAGTGGCTGCTGTCCCTTTCATAGGGTACGACGGCAGCCTGACTCGAAACGGGTAAGTCCATCTCCATGTCATCGTCATAGTCAGGGTCATGTGTCGTGGACGTATCGACTGAGGTTGTTTTTGTATTAATAGCGGGCACTTTTTTGCTGGCAGTTTTTTTTGTGGTTTTAGAGGTAGCGGCAGAATCAGACACTTTCTTAGCAGCTGTTTTTGCACTCGGAGCAGCAGCAGTTTTGCTGGCTGACTTTTTAGTGGTCTTGCTAGGCTCCTCATCAGTTTCTGCGGATGCGGACTTTTTCGCAACCACTTTTTTACCGATCACTTTCTTCGTGGCCGTTTTCTTGGCTGTGATCTTTTCAGTTGAGGCTATGTCGGCTGTCGCTTTGGCTGCAGCTTTCTTTTTACCTTTATTTTCTTCGGAAACGTCAGGCAAGAGTGTTTTCTCCTTTGAGGCTGCTTTTTTAGCAGCCGACCTCTTTTTAGCAGTCGAGGCAGCTTTCGCAGCCTCAGTCGCGGTTGTTTTGGGCGTCGTAGCTTTCTTCGCAACGGCGTCAGCGGTTTTCTTGGGCGTGATTTTGGCCATGGGACTACCTGTGCCTGTCAGGAAATTCGCAGCGCTGGGTTATAACAGTTTTAGAGCGGCGATACAATGTAAATTTAGGATTGCCATGCTACACATGGGGCGTAACATGGCTCACAACGGCTTGGAATTCGCCATTTGACAGCCGTGCTGTCACCTCGTCTCCAGTGGCGATATTGTCTACCGACGTGATGGGTTTATTGTTCTTTCGTACAATAGCGTAACCCCTATCTAGCACTGCCAGAGGGCTAACACCGTGTAGCGTTCTGGCTAGAATGTCGAAGCGGGATTTGGCTTGTTTCTGTCGATTTGCTATGGCGATTATAAGTCGAGAGTTCAGAGTTCTGGTATGGCTTTGGTGTTGAGCGACTTGGATTGTCGGAGAGTAGGCGCTCAATCGTGTGTCAGCTTTGGTCAGGCGGGAGCCCTTTTGCACAAGCGACGCCTGCCAGGCTCTAGCAAGCCGCATTTCTAATTCGTCAGTTCTCTGCGATTGTTCCTGGAGTTTTAGCTTCGGGTGACGCAGATGTAGGCGTTTTGACTGTTGCTCTAACGTCTTTTCGAGCGATCTAAGTTGCGTTTTGTATGTCCTCAGCAAGCTCAGATGGAGCGCATTGACTGTTTTGGCCAAATTGGCATTGTCTGGTGTTGCCAGCTCAGCTGCAGCTGATGGGGTTGGTGCCCGCAAGTCGCTCACGAGATCGCTAATCGTTACATCTACCTCGTGGCCGATACCGGCGACAATAGGAATCGTACTGTTACGGATAGCTTCGGCAACGCTAATTTCGTTAAACGCCCATAAATCCTCCAGAGAGCCGCCACCGCGAACCAGTAAAATAACGTCAGCTTCTTGCCGTAGATTTGCTTGTTTCAAAGCGTTGGCAATAGCTGGGGCAGCTGCACTGCCTTGAGTGAGTGTAGGGTAGATGATGACTCGGGATTGACGGTACCTTCGATTTAGCACCTGCAGCACGTCCCTCAGCGCAGCGGAGGTGGGCGATGTCACCACGCCAATGGTTTGGGGAAGCGGAGGTAGGGGGCGCTTTGCAGCCGCATCAAACCAGCCTTTTGCATCAAGCTCTCGCTTGGTCGCTTCGAAAGCTGCCTGCAATTTCCCGGCACCCGCTGGCTCCATGTGCTCGACGATGAGTTGGAAGTCGCCGCGAGCTGAATACAAACCCAGTTTGCCTCGAACAATAACTGCGTCGCCACTGCCGGGTTCAAAGTCCACATAGCGATTGCGCCCTTTGAACATTGCGCATCGAATCTGGGATTGGCTGTCTTTGAGCGAGAAATAGAAATGCCCGCTAGCAGGGCGACTGAAATTCGATAATTCACCTTGTAGCCAAAGCGTACCGAAACCGGTCTCCAGTAGTCGTTGTACTTCCTGATTAAGCCGACTGACAGTAAATATTTTTTTATCCACGGGGGCGATCATACACCTCTGATCACAATGAACCGCAGCTATTCCAAAAATGCACATGTGAAAATGAATTAACAGGCTTAATCACTGTATACTTCGAACGCATCCTGTTTTGATCTGGTTTTGTCCAATGCTGGTTTCCCAGGAAGCTCTCACTTTCGATGATGTTCTGTTAACACCAAGACATTCTAAGGTTTTGCCGCGTGATGTTAACTTGTTAACGCGACTAACCAAAACACTCACGTTAAATATTCCGTTGCTGTCCGCAGCCATGGATACAGTTACGGAATCGCGTCTGGCCATTGCCCTTGGCCAAGAAGGCGGGTTAGGCATCATTCACAAAAACTTGTCTATTGAAAGGCAAGCGGCTGAAGTGTCGAAAGTTAAAAAGCACGAAAGTGGAGTCGTAACACAACCGATCACCATAACTCCAGACACGACTATTCGACAGGTCGTGGACTTAACAGCCCAGCTGGGTATATCTGGGTTGCCGGTGGTCGAAGGTCCCACGCTAGTGGGAATCGTGACGCAGCGTGATTTGCGGTTTGAAACGCGATTCGATCAACCTGTATCTGCCATCATGACGCCAAGAGAGCATCTGGTTACGGTTCATGAGAGTGCTCCCAGAAGTGAGGCTATTGCGCAATTGCATAAGCATCGGATTGAAAAAGTTCTTGTGGTCAATGATGCATTCGAACTGCGAGGGATGATCACCGTTAAAGATATTCAAAAAGCACAGGATTTCCCCAATGCTTGCAAAGACGCTCAAGGACGATTGCTCTCCGGTGCGGCAGTAGGTACGGGCGCCGACACAGACGAGCGAGTTGCTGAGCTCGTAGCCGCGGGTGTAGACGCTCTGATAGTTGATACAGCGCATGGACACTCCGAGGGAGTTCTTAATCGGGTTGCCAGAATTAAAGAGCTGTACCCGGCTATGCAGGTCATTGGTGGGAATATTGCGACGGCTCAGGCGGCGATAGACTTGGTTGCCAGAGGAGCAGATGGTGTCAAGGTGGGTATAGGCCCAGGCTCAATTTGTACCACTCGAATTGTGGCAGGTGTAGGCGTCCCACAAATTACAGCAATTCACGATGTGGCTACCGCGCTAGCTGGGTCGGGTGTGCCCCTGATCGCAGATGGCGGTATTCGTTTTTCTGGAGATATGGCAAAAGCCATTGCTGCAGGTGCTTCCACAGTCATGGTGGGCAGTATGTTTGCCGGAACGGAAGAAGCGCCAGGTGAGGTCGTGTTGTATCAGGGTAGATCCTACAAATCATATCGGGGTATGGGATCGGTTGGAGCAATGCGTGCCGGTTCAAGCGATCGTTACTTCCAGGACGACGAAGATGTCGAAGACAAGCTTGTTCCTGAGGGCATAGAAGGTCGTGTCCCATACAAAGGCGCGGTATCAGCCATCGTTCATCAAATGATCGGTGGAATAAGATCGAGCATGGGTTATTGCGGAACCCCTGACATTGCCTCAATGCAACGAGACGCCCAATTTGTCAGAGTCACTGGAGCTGGAATGCGCGAGAGCCATGTTCACGATGTGCAAATGACCAAAGAAGCGCCTAACTACCGAATAGTGTGATGGCCGACCTACACGATCAACGAATTCTGATTCTCGATTTTGGAGGACAGACAACCCAACTTATCGCAAGGCGCGTCCGTGAATGTGGTGTCTATTGCGAAATACATCCTTGGGACATCAGCGATGATGTCGTTGACGCTTTTAACGCACGTGGTGTCATTCTTTCAGGGGGGCCGGAATCAGTGATTGCTGAAGGTGCCCCGAGAATTCCTGTGGCGGTACTGAAACTGGATGTTCCCCTCTTGGGCATTTGCTACGGAATGCAAGCCATGGTGCACCAATTGGGTGGAGTTGTTAAAGGCCAATCTTCACATAGTGAATTCGGCTATGCATTGGTGGATATCATTTCACCTTCGCGTTTGTTTGATGGCGTCCAAGACAAGATTCAAAACAGTAAGCCTCAACTTGATGTCTGGATGAGTCATGGGGATCGAGTAGAGGTACTCCCAGAGGGCTATTCCCTAGCGGGTATCAGTGATAACGCGCCCAGCGCCATCATGGTCAACGAAGAGCAACGCCGCTACGGTATTCAATTTCACCCCGAGGTGACTCACACAGTTCAGGGTGCCAGAATCTTGAATCGGTTCGTACTTGAAATATGCGAATGTGATGGATTGTGGACGCCTGACAACATTATTGAAGATGCAATAAGCCGAGTGCAGGCATCAGTGGGCGACGACGAAGTCATTCTGGGGTTGTCTGGAGGAGTTGACTCATCTGTCGTGGCAGCCTTACTGCATCGAGCCATTGGCAGACAACTCACCTGTGTGTTCGTGGACAACGGATTGCTTCGCTTAAACGAAGGTGATCAAGTGATGCAGACTTTCGCTGACAACATGGGTGTATCTGTTATTCGAGTGAACGCTGAAGAACGCTTCCTGAGTGCTCTGGCTGGCGTGTCAGACCCGGAAGCCAAGCGCAAAGTCATCGGCAATCTCTTCATCGAGGTATTTGAAGAGGAAGCTGCAAAACTGCCGAATGCGAAATGGCTCGCGCAGGGTACGATCTATCCCGATGTCATTGAATCGGCGGCAAGCACTACTGGTAGCGCGCACTTGATTAAGTCACACCATAACGTGGGTGGCTTGCCTAGCGACATGCGTTTAAAGCTTGTTGAGCCTCTTCGTGAGCTGTTCAAGGACGAAGTGCGCACCATTGGTGTCGATCTGGGATTGCCACCAGACATGGTTCAGCGTCATCCGTTTCCGGGGCCTGGCTTGGGTGTAAGGATTCTTGGTGCAATAAACAAGGAATATGCTGATATTTTGCGAGAAGCAGATGCCATTTTCATCGAAGCGCTTCGTGCACATGATCTTTATCGAAAGGTGTCTCAGGCGTTTACTGTCTTTTTACCGATCAAGTCGGTTGGTGTGACGGGTGATGGTCGTCGATACGATTACGTCGTCGCATTACGTGCTGTTGAAACCATTGATTTCATGACCGCTAGATCAGCACATTTACCCTGGGATTTTCTGGATGAGGTATCGCGTAAAATTTGCAATTCGATACCGCGTATTTCAAGGGTAACTTACGATATCTCTAGTAAGCCACCAGCGACTATTGAGTGGGAGTAGACGTTCGGCTAGCCGTCTTGTAATCGAACTCCTGTGACAGTCTGCTAGCCTCTAGCGTTCGCGGGTGGTAATGCCCTTTATAAGCGTAATTTCATGCAGTATCCCACTTTAAATCGGGACAGTTCTAAACCACGAGGCAGTATATCGCTGCCAATCATCGGCTTTCTTTCATTTTCTTTGTTGAAACCGATAGTCACGGTTTCGCTTGCAAACGATATTGTAGTGCATTCGCTGCGCTACCGATGGCGATGGCATGCCGAACCGCATGGACAGTGACAGCATCGCAGACATTATTGAACTAAATGGTTTTCAGAGGGACGGCAATGGATACGTGGATGGTTTTCGTGATGTTGCCGGCGGGCCGGATGGGATGGATGATGGAGTTCTCTCGCTTCGCTACCAGCCAGTCGATGAAGATGGCAACAGCGTTTTTGATCA
>JBLIIE010000231.1:0-6434 GCA_047634635.1 Granulosicoccus sp.
CTATCGTGGAAGTTGACTGCAGCAGTTTGCAATGCAGTTGTGGTATCAACTAAGACAAGTTTAAAGGAAGCGAACAAATTCTCGGCGCCTCGTAAAGTTGATTCATGACGTCGAACCGCCCTTTTCCCTCAGAATTAGTGTGACGGGTGAACGTGACGCTACTCCATTGCGCTCTGTTTCATGCGCGAGGGTAACGTACAGATAAGAAACCACAGTTAATCGATACAATTTTTAGATGCTCAATACGACTTCGATTTAGAGTCGTTTAAAGCTAAGCTTAAGCCTTAATTGTCTTGACAACAACAGGTGTTGTACGCTCGGGTTTTTTTGAGAAACGATATTTTTAGGTGGGCAGCCTTTGGGGTCTGCACTGCGCCCACGGTATGTTTACCAGCCTGGAATCCATCTTGTTGATAGGGAAGCTCCACGCCGCCTTCATAGAAATTAATTGTTTTGGTGCCAGCAACTTGCAGTATGAATACATATGCGAGTCGAAATGTGCGTTAAATCCCTGTTTTCCCTTTGGGGATAAATAGACATTAGTTTGGCAACGCAGATTGAGTTCGTTTTGTATATCACGGCAGAAATTACCCAAACCCGTGACTTTTTCATGAGCCTGTGAAATAACAATAGTGGCACCTTCGTTATGTCTTTCAATGAGTCGGTGCGGAAGAATACAACGAGACTCATCGGTGTATTCAGAGGCGTCTAAAGGTTGATTTAATTGCGTCAGCTGTATCGATGGAAAAGAGAGCGCTTGGACAGACAGAATGGATTCGATGGCGTCGATAGAGATTAAAGACGCGAAGTGTTCAGTGGATAACCGACTGACATGCAGCGGGTTTTATTCCCAGTGGTGTTCAAAAACATTCGACTCGGTAACTGGTCCTAAAACCAGTGCAAGTTTAATTGCTATATTCATGTTGACTTATCCACTTAGTTCAAAAAATTTGTGCCAACTCTTGCTCATACGTAACCGACAGTTGGTGGGTAACACTCACGGAAGGCGCAAACGAGTAGTTTTAACCGTTCACATAGTTTTTTTACCTATCTTTCTTAAAGGTTCAGTGTTCTCTGGCGTTCAGAGACTAAACCAAAGTAGCATGTGTTTTGAATCTAGCTCGTTCTTGGTGCCGTTGGAAAACTGGGTGAAAAGTTCTGCCCATAGCGCAGCAGACTTACGCGAAGATCTGTTCACGGTATGTGCTCTCGTTGTTGGAGTACATAGTGTTAGGTGTTACACGCGTACTTGCAATATGGGGAGTACGCTTAATACCCAAAGGGGAGACAGTTGCCGTTCAGGCCATTGAGGGCATGGTCGTAGCTTTGTGGTATTACGATACCGTCGGTATGATTTGGAAGGAAGACGGTGAGTCAACAGTCGTGGCTGATAGTGAATCCGAATCCGGATTAAGCCTATCTGGCGAGGTTAGTCATTTCACCACCTGGTACCACGACTTTGTAGCTCCCTGGACGACAATTTTTGTTAACGTTAGATTAGTAGATGGAGACGGGCAATCGTACCCTGGGCTTAGCGTGTCTAGCCACACAGCCACAGCCAGCATTGTTAGTATTCAGGGTGCTGACTCTTCAGGCACTGACTGGTCATATGACTCCAATTGGGTAGAGACTCGAAATTCATCAGGTAGCAGCTCTTTGATGCATATGGTGGCTGGCAATTTAAGTGGGCAGGCCGAGGTGAGCGCTAGTGCATTTAATTTAGGCAGCATCACAATGGATTTTGATGTTTCGAAGGTAGTGGCTGAGAGTTCCGGTATTGTTGTAATGCTCACAAATTCAGCTAATGCAACCAAAATATTTAACAACGATAGTGAGCGGGAAATTATCTTAGATATAGTGGTTGAGGAAGATGACTTCGTTGAGGTAACTTTTTTTGGGAACAGTATAAGTAGAGTTAGTAGATTTGAACGGACAAGTTCATAACGACTTTAATGTCGTTAGTTATGTTGTTACCGCGGAATCAGATACCTCGGATTGGACTCGTCAACAGAGCATGACTCCACAATTCAATCAAATGCCTGTAGTAGCAAACATCCAAGAGCAGATAGAGAATGGTGAGACAGTGACTATTGGGTTTTCACTTAATACCCTAGTCGTTGAAGGCTATGGTGCAATAGAGTTGCTGTAGTCAATACGTTTGACAGCAACAACACCATCACGCTATAAGTTCCCGTTATTGATTTGTGGGTTACTAGGTACTCTGCGAGTATTTAATTTGACTACTTAGCCATTGCACGGTGATTTCAAGTAACTCGGCATCAACAGATTCTTCTGTAAGCTCTGAGTAATGCTGAGTCGATGGCTCCTTGGGGTCTCGGCGCAGTATGTGCGTTAGGTCATCAATGACATGGGTTTCAACAGGTCCTTTTAGAATCCCGCTGAGTTCGTCCGCATCGCCTGGTAAACTCTGTAAATCTTTTGAGCCACCAATAACCAAGGTGTTTGTTTTAACACTTGCGTGAATAATACATGCATCCAGATTTACCATTTCGCGAATCCACTTGGCGTTGATCACCTGTTTCCTTATTTTTATGGTGCTCTTGGATGTTCTTTGAATACGCTCAATTAGTTTTTTCTGTTTGGCGATCTGATCGCCACTCAAGCGAAGAACGAATCTAATCAACTTGCCCTTGAAGCCTGGAAGTACAGCGATTTCAGTCAGTGATTTTTCTGCCTGTCGTCGAATGATAGAGGCATAGTTTTCAAGAAAAGGTGATAGTAGAATTTGCCCTTCAATGCCATTGCTTTGCGCGATAACTTGAGGGGCGATTAGCGTGCCTTCACCGTGGCCTAGTAGGAAGAGAGGTGTGTTGGATAGATCAGCACGATTCTGAAGAAAATGTGCGCAAACGAGGGCATCGTCTACTAAATCGGTATGACCTGCTTTATCAAAGTTACCGCCACTGTTTCCGCAGCCACGTTTGTCATAGCGAAGGCTGGCAATACCATGTAATGCAAGGTGATCGGCAATGTCATTAAAGATATTGAACTGCGCATTCGCCGAATTCTGGTTTCTGTCCTGTTCGTTACTGCCGGCCAGCAGTAATACCACTTGTATAGGTGTTGTTTCTTTAGGTAATGACAGCGTGCCTTCCAGCATTGCGTTTCCGGTATCTATTGATACCGTTTCTTCTGTCATTGGGGGGCTGCTCATTATCTGGCTTCCTGGGAATTTGCTAAGCTGGTGCAGCCTTGGCTCACGCAAGGGTACACAATGGCTAGCAATTATTCTGGGTTTGGTGTTCATTCTTTTTTCAAAAAATGGTAGAAACACCTAATGTTGCCAAGCCTAAAATTGCAGCCATCAGCAGAACTCTCAAGATCGACCATTCCCAGACGAATACGGCTAAGGCGCAAATGCAGGTGAGTACCAGAACTCTCCAATCTAGGGTGGTAACACTTGGGCTCCATAAGGTGAGTGGCCCAATTTTTTGAGCAGTTACAGAAGCAAACAGTACATTTAAGGAAAACCAAACTGACAGATTGAGTATCACGCCGACTACAGCCGCTGTGATGCTCGCAAGAGCACCTCTAAGCCTTGGTTGGTCACCTATCCATTCAATATAAGGTGCACCTGCGAATATCCAGAGAAAGCAGGGGACAAACGTCACCCACAATGTCATCGCTGCAGCTGCAAGGCCTAAAAGCATCCCGCCTTCGCGAAAGCCCGCCACAAAGCCTACGAATTCGGTCACCAATATCAAAGGGCCCGGAGTGCTTTCAGCTAGCCCCAATCCGTCCATCATTTCTCCTGCTGTCAGCCAACCTAATTCGACAACAACGTCTTGTGCCATGTAGGCCAATACAGCGTAGGCACCGCCAAATGTCACTATCGCCAAACGTGAAAAGAAGGCACCAATGTCTAACAAGAATTGATTGTCGGTAAAAAAATAAACAGCGATAATCGGGGTTGCCCAGAGACAGGCCCAGAATAAAACCGTCAGCAGTGTTGAACGCATCATTGAAGGTAAGGTGGATTGCTCGGTTGTTGAGTGTGTCGGTAGCTTATTAGTCAAAAACCCATAGAGCGCTGCCACTATTACGATCAGTGGAAACGACACTTCAAAGAAGAAAATTGCAATGAAGGCCAAGGCTGCGATAATCCAGTGATCTTGTCTTTTGAGTGCTTTTTTGGAGACTCTTATTAGCGCTTCTACAACGACGACAATAACAGCGGATTTCACGCCCAGAAAAAGCGCATCAACTAGGGGTAGTTTTCCAAAGCCTGTGTAAATGGCTGCAAGCAATAGGACGATTATTGCGCCAGGCATGACAAACAGCAGCCCAGCCAATAATCCACCTCTGACACCGTGCATGCGCCATCCTGCATAAGTAGCAAGCTGCATTGCTTCAGGCCCTGGTAGCAACATGCAAAAGCTCAAGGCGTTGATGTATTGCTTTTCACTGAGCCAGCGGTTTTCAATGACGACCATGCGATGCATTAATGCAATCTGCGCTGCTGGCCCGCCAAAGGACAGTAAGCCGATTTTCAGCCAGACGTTAAAAGCCTGGAGCAGTGTGGGTTGGTCAACTGACTCTTCGTTTACAGAGTTTGTGCTCCCGGGTTTCATTTAAGTACGAGCCATCGTGGCTGGCCAATCATGAGTTTCGTCTGTTGCATCAAAACAGCCGCGATAAAATGCATCATCAAGTACACATCCGGCATCAAGCTGTTCCAAATCGTCCGAGAACATCCGCGACAGTCCGGGGGATGCAGCTAGTAAGCCTTTGGACTCTGCGGCCAACTCTGGCTGGTTTGAGTCGGCCGTTCTGACAACAGTTGCGAGTTGAGTTAAAGGTTTGGTATTTAGGCTAAACTCGTCAATAATAACGTCGAGGGTACAAAGCTTTTCTCTATGGCTCCAGAAAACACCGTTTACATCAAAAGGAACTTCGTTTAATTTATCTGCAACGGCCTCTACGGCAGATGCGCCAGCATAAAAAAACTGTGCGTTCCTATCAACGAAACGATGGATCAACCAGGGGCCGGCAATACGATCGATCTTGGGGTGATGACGTGCGACCCAAACGGTTTGTCCTGCAGCATTGCGTGGTGGCAGCAGGTTGTGAGCAACAACGGGCAATTTAGCTGCTCGCCAAGCGAGGTAGCCGCCTTGTAAAACTTCAGCCCGAACTCCAAGAGCAAGGAGCACGGCAGAAGCAGCCTCGCCGAGTTTGAGTCCTCTCTGGCAGTAAACGACGGTAGCAATTTTTTTAAACCTTCTGCCAATTGTGCAACGTCCAGGTTTGAGCACCGGATGGTTGTGGGAATAAACTGCGGATCCGATGCAACGTCCTCATCGTCTCTAACGTCGGTGAGGAAGGGAGCATTGTGGGTGCCTGCCAGTTTGTTGAGCTGTGCAACGCTAGTTTGATTGGGTGACGCCATGATGCATCCTCTCCTGTTTCTGTGCTCTTGTTGTCAGCTGGAAGTCACGCTGGTATGAAGAGCTAAGTTCAATGGGATTATTGGATGCGAAACTGCGGCTGTCGCCTCACAAGGCGTACGCAGCTCTTCTAATTAGTGATGTTGGAAATTTCGATCCGCGTCAATGGTAGATTTTTCTGATTGATTCCCCTGATACACTCCTTCTCCGAAGTGCTCTGTATGGAGGCTATAACTGTGCCTAGCTTTGATGTCGTACTCAATGCGTTTATAACGCTGTTTGTTACCATGGACCCGGTAGGCAATGCGCCCTTGTTTCTGGGTTTGACCGCTGGTATGACGACGGCAGATCGCCGAGCGACTGCGCTTCGGGGTGTATTGGTCTCCGCTGCCATACTCTCTTTGTTTGCCATCACTGGCATGGCTGTGTTGGATGGCATGGGCATTACTATTCATGCGTTTCGTGTAGCAGGTGGCCTTTTGCTCTTCTACACGGCGTTTGAGATGATCTATGCGCAGCGTCAAGAGAGGAAGGAACAGACATCGAAACTCGCGATGAAAGATCAGGTTGCCAACCTTGCTGTGTTTCCATTGGCCATTCCTTTGATTGCCGGACCGGGCTCTATATCGGCAACTATTCTTTTGGCATCAGAGTTATCGGCTGAGACTGTAGGTCATGCGTGGCTGGGTATCGGGATATTGCTCGCTCTTTTGTTTGTGCTGCTGGTGATTATGTACGTGACGTTGCGAAGTGCAGAATACTGTGACAAATACTTAGGAATAACAGGGCGACTCGTTCTAACGCGATTACTGGGAGTGTTGTTAGCAGCGTTGTCTGTTCAATACGTGGCTGATGGCGCTGGCGCCTTGTTTGGCGGCTGACGGTGCCATGCTTGTATAAAATACACGTAGTCAATGGCGGCATGTTGACACCTTGCGGTAGGTTGAATTACAAATTAGCAAAGTTCATGTTTGGAGGATGCTAGAATCGGCTTGTGGCGATGATCCGGCACGGCTATCACGATAA
>JBLIIE010000232.1:0-6289 GCA_047634635.1 Granulosicoccus sp.
TAACACGCAAACGGCGCAACGTGCTCGGTTCCCGACAATAAGGGGCCAATGGCATGCGAGCGAAACATCTGCTCTCCACCCACCGAAGATGCCCCAAAACCCGCACCATGAAAAGAATCCCAGAAGGATATGGTCTTGTGTCTGCCCGTGGCTGCACGTGCGATTTTCAGAGCTACTTCAACAGCAGATGACCCACCTGTTGTAAACAGAGTTTTAGATAGTGTGCCTGGCGCAATCTCACTAAGCTTGCGTGCTAGGGCCGTCGAAGGCTCACAGGCAAACCGACGTGGGGCAAAAGGTAGCTCATCCATCTGACGAGTGATCGCCGCTTTTAAGCGTGGATTACCGTAGCCAATGTGATGCACATTATTGCCATGGAAATCCAAAAATCGCCGCCCTTGCGTGTCTTCGATGTACGCACCTTCGGCGCGGGCTATCGTTGACAAGCAAGGTGTGGATACAGATTGCTGCAAAAAGTACCTTGCGTCTTCATCGAGAAGGCGCAAGGTGTTGGCATCGTGATTCTTACTGGCCCACAACTGGCGTCGGGAGGAAGTGTTTACCTCCCCTTCGCCCAGTGTTGGCTTGTTACTCATCGAGGCCAGGGTAGGGAATAAGTTTTAACGTTCGTAAAATATTTCATAGCTTCCAACGCACCTTCTTTTACACCATTACCCGAATCTTTGATGCCGCCAAATGGTGACATCTCAATGCGGTATCCCGGCTGCTCCCAAATGTTGACCGTACCCACTTCCAAACCTTCAATAAAGGCGGTTGCGCGATGTAGATTATTAGTACACACACCTGAGGACAGCCCAAACTGCGTCGAGTTGGAAATCTCCATAACTGCATCGTCATTGTCCGGTACACGAACTATCGGCACTATCGGCCCAAACGTCTCTTCCATGACAAGTTCACTTTCATGAGGAACGTGATCGATTGTTATAGCTGGCAGCAACGCACCTTGCCTTCCTGGATGATAAAGAATTTTTGCACCTAGCTTTTCAGCTTCGAATACTCTGTTTTCAAACAACTCAGCCGCTTCAGCATGAACAACGCATCCGAGTTGAGTTGCAGGGTCCATAGGGTCACCGTGCTTAAGTGCTTTGGCTTTCTCAAGAATTCTGGCAACAAGCTTATCGGCGATGGACTCTTGCGCTAATATTCGCTTAACTGCTGTACAGCGCTGGCCTGAGTTACCTGTAGCACCAGCAACAGCAATAGTTGCGGCCTTATCGAGATCTTCGTCAGTTAAATCGTTCAAGACTATTAAAGGATCATTTCCACCTAGCTCAAGCGCCTGACGTTTATATCCACCTTTACTGGCGATAATTTTGCCAACCGGCACACCACCTGTAAACGTGATGATTTCGATATTCTCGTTCATCACCATTTCATCACCGATATCTGCGGGCATGCCGGTGACTATCTGAAACATCTCAGGTGGTAATCCTGCTTCATACAATATATCCGCAAGGGTTATCGCCGTCAGTGGTGTTAGCTCCGTCGGCTTACACACCATGCAATTGTTAGTGGCTATGGATGGAGCAATCTTGTGAGCCACCATGTTTAACGGGTGATTAAACGGTGTTATGGCAGATATTGCTCTAACCGGCTCTCGCTTGGTAAAGATCTTTCGATCTTTTCCATGTGGTGTCAAATCACAGGAAAATATTTGGCCATCATCAAGAATTGCGAGTTGTCCTGTCAGCATGAACACATCATACGAACGACCTGTTTCGTAGAGAGCGTGCTGGTAACAAATTCCCAATTCAAGCGTTAGCCAATGGGCTATTTCTTCTTTACGATCACGAATAAGCTCGGCCGTTTTGAACAGAATTTGCTGACGCTCGTAACGCGTAAGCTTAGGCCTGTAGTTAGCTGCAATTTCGAATGCACGCTTGGCGTGATCAGCAGTACCCGCAGGCACCGTACCGATGACTTCATTGGTGTAGGGATAACGCACTTCGATAACAGCGTCGGAGTGTACTTTCTCACCACCAATACGCATGGCTTCTTTTCTAACAGTATGGGACTTCACGTTCATAGGTCGCAAGCTTCTAATTGAATTAAGTGATTAAGATACTTGAGCATCCACTGACTGGATCAGTTTAGGCTTAGGTCAGTTTAGGCTTGAATCAAAGATGCCTGACAAGCGGTGTTGATGATATCGAAGTTGCGAAGCTCTGGAGCTGCTGCAAGGTCAGGCATTTTGCGATTAACGATAAAAGGTACCGTCTGCTCGGTCAATCCGCCGTGAGAACGTAATGGCACTTCAAGTGCTGCCAAGTCATGGCGGTGCTCGCTTGTACCCACAGTCACGTTTTCACCAGAAATAATTACGATATCACCGATTCTGTCTTCAGGTAGTTCAAAGCGTTCACAAGCATCAGCTTTGTTCAACACGACATCAATTCCCTCTATAGCCAGGAGTTTTTCAATGACTTCAGATTCGTCAGCAGACGCTGGCAAATAAGCCGTTCCAAATGAACCCAATGCACCGTGGTGTACAACATAAGGATCCGTAATAGGAAGAATGAGCCTGGCTTCATCTTTACCCAGCCATTCATCTAACAAGTCCTGTACGTATACAACACTTGGGGAACCATCTGCCAGATGCTTAGGCTTCATACCGTGATCTGCGGTGATAACAATCGCAGCACCCTCTGCATCTAACTCGGTCAGAAATTTATCAAAACTCTCATAGAATGCATTGGCTACGTCGTCACCTGGCGCATGCTTATGCTGAATGTAATCGGTTGTAGTCAGGTACATGACATCAGGTTTGAATTCTTTAAGCAGTTTTACTCCCGCTGCAAATACAAACTCAGACAAAGCAGCCGAATAGACTTCAGGAACCGGCGTCTCTAACCAGGCAGAGGCGTTATCGATGCCATGCACACCCAACGTTGTTTCCGCAGCTCGTTCGGAAGAAAAGCAAATAGCCCGGTTATCGTCAAATGAAAGACCATCAGCAAGCAATGCACGCAGCTTGTCTTTGGCTGTGACGATCGCCACACGCTGGCCATTGTTGTAGAAGGCACTGAATATGGTGGGCGCTCTAAGAAACTTCGGATCATTCATCATGACCTCCTCACCTGTGTCAGGGTCATATAGAAAGTTTCCACAAATGCCATGAACAGACGGTGGCCGGCCTGTGGCTATAGACATATTATTGGGGTTCGTAAAACTCGGAATGACGCTGTGTGCTAGCCGGTCTGTGCCCTCTTTCCGGATTCTAGCCAGCGTAGGCATAAGCCCCGCTTCTATTGCCGCATCCAGATAGGCTGGCTCACAACCATCGAGACAGATGGCGATAGCACAAACGGGTGGCACTGCGTATTGCCGCTCATTGACGATAATTTGTGATGACATGTGTTGTCTGAAAATCCTGTTCTGAAGGTTATGGTGAATAAATTAAAGTATTTGTATCAGCCGAGACTCAATTTCTCACGCTCGGCATAGGCTTTAGCCGGCGGACATGCACTGCTCACGCTCATTGTTTCTAAAGCAGCACCCGCTGCTGCGACAACGTCACGCATGACTTTCGTGTCCAACTGACCAATGCAACCAATTCGGAAACTGTCTACCGCTGTGAGCTTCCCGGGATAAATAATGAATCCTGCTTGTTTCATCAGTTCATAAAACTCGACAAAAACAAAGTTCGGATCATCTGGGTTGAAAAAAGTAACGATGATTGGAGAGAGCCAACGGTCTCTGAGCAGGGTTTCAAATCCGAGATTACGCATACCACTAACCAATTCGTCTCGATTCGCAGCATAGCGGGCGCCTCGTGCTAGCACACCACCTTCAAGCCTATGCAGTCTAAGAGCCTCAGCGAAAGCCGCTACGGTATGCGTTGGTGGAGTAAATCGCCATTGACCCGTATTTTCCATGTTGATCCACTGATCATGAAGATCGAGACTTAGAGAGTGCGAGCATCCTTTCGCAGCGCTCAATACACTCTTTTTCGCAATCACAAACCCAAACCCGGGAACGCCCTCAATACATTTGTTGGCCGATGACACCAAAGCATCGTAACGAAGCTGCGACACGGGCAGAGGTACAGCTCCGAATGCGCTCATGCTATCAATCAATAGCGAACAGCCAGCAGCGTGAGTGGCTGCTGCAATTTCCTCCAACGGATTCAGGATGCCAGAACTTGTCTCACAGTGAATGGCGATTACGTGCGTGATCTGAGGGTCATTTTTCAAAGCGGCAGCGATCTCTACTCCACGCGGCGGCAAATAATCACCCTTGTCGATCACAACATGATCCCTGTTTAAGTACTGAAGAATTTTAGCAGTGCGAAGGCCGTAGGCACCATTGGCAAGGACCAAAGTCTTGGCAGTCCTAGGTAGAAGCGAACCCAACATAGCTTCCACGGCAAAAGTACCACTGCCCTGCATAGGCACACAATCATATTCCTGCTCCACATCGTCGACCATACTCAAAAGCTCTGATCGAATATGGCGGGTCATCTCTCGGAAGGCTCCGTCCCAGGAGCCCCAGTCACACAACATCGCTTCCTTGACCGAGTAGGCAGTTGTTAGTGGCCCTGGTGTCAATAGGTAGGGCTCACCCAGTCTGGGGGCCTCTAGCCCTTTTAGCTGAGCATGCGCACCTAGGTTTGATGCACCTGGTTCTGGATTGGAGACCGAACCAGGGGCTGGACTCTGAGACACGCCAGTGTGTGGTAAACAGCCCGAATCAACAGTCGAACTGACGGGAATATCGGTTTTTGGCATTTCGCCACCCAATCGCTTATGAACGAGGCAACAGTACACATCAAAAACACATCTGTAAAATCGATAAAACATATGGTATAGATAAGTTAAATCGATACTTTGAATCTAGACTTGGATTTCACCAGATATGCGTTACGTTCAGCTCCGCGCGTTCCACCACGTGGCAAAACACGGTGGTTTTTCCAAAGCTGCTCAAGCCTTGCATCTGACGCAACCTGCGATATCTGATCAGGTACGAAAACTTGAAACCGAATACGACATTCGACTGTTTGATCGCACCAGAAAACAAGTAAGACTGACAGAAAAAGGCTTGGCATTGCTTGAGATTACCCGTCGCCTGTTTGAAAACGAGAATCAGGCGTTGGAATTCCTCAGTCAATTCAGAACGACGCGCAAAGGTACTTTGCGAGTCGTAGCTGACTCCACTCATCACATAGCGCAGGTCCTTACACAGTTTCAAAACGAATTTCCTGGCGTGTTCATCTCCATAAAATCCGGGAATTCTGAACAGGTGGTGGAAATGTTAGCGAGATACGACGCTGACGTAGGCGTGTTGGGCAACGTGCCAGACGAAGATATTCATAAAATTGTCACCCTTAACTCGACTCCTATCATTGCCTTCGCTCGCAAGGACAGTCGCTTCGCCAATCTTAAATCAGTCAGCTTTAAGGAACTCGCGACATGGCCGCTGGTTTTACGTGAAAAAGGGTCAAAAACTCGCGCCAAAATCGAGGAGCAAGCTAAGATCGCCGGAATAACGCTGAGCGTCAGAATCGAAGCTGAAGGGCGAGAGGCTGTCAGCCAGATAGTTGCCGATGGAGGGGGCGTAGGCATCGTCTCAGAGGCAGAGTTTGGTTATCACCAAAGTTTGTGCAAGATACCCATTCGCAAACTCGATCTAACGATGGAAGAATCTATCATCTGCCTTCGAGAACGATCTCAAAATCCGCTGATATCGAGATTCATGACATTGGCACAGCAAAACAAAGGCTCGATCAAAAGCCCGGAGCCATCGATCGCCACTCGACACTCGACCCTTAGAACTAATTAGCGAACCACGCCTCTTTCACTCTTCTCTACAAATTCTATCAATCGGGCAACCTCACGAAACTTTGAGGCATCTGTGGCCAGAGATGCAATTGCCTTGGCCCGCTCACCGTGTTGCCTCAGTAAAATTTTATAAGCCCGATGCAACGCTGCAATGGTTTCTTCAGGAAAATCACGTCGGCGCAAACCGTTTTTGTTGATCCCCTTACCTTCTGCATAATTACCCACTGCCATGGTGAAGGGAGACACATCCCGGTTGGCCACAGAGTTAAGCCCGACAAAGGCATGTTCGCCTATCTCACAAAACTGATGCACGCAAGCAAAGCCTGCCAAGATTGCGTGATCACCCACAGTGACATGGCCAGCCAGCGATGCACTATTTGCCATAATAATTTGGTCACCAATCAGACAATCATGCGCCACATGGATATAAGCCATGAACAGGTTGTTATTGCCAATACGAGTAACGCCACCACCGCCTTCCGTGCCACGAT
>JBLIIE010000233.1:0-6187 GCA_047634635.1 Granulosicoccus sp.
GTCTTGACGTTCTGGGTATACCTGATATGACTGTCTACTCGGCTTCAAGAGCTGCATCGCGTTCTGCCACTCGAACATTGTCAGCTGAATTAGGTGTGCAGGGAACTCGGGTTAATGCGGTAGCTCCGGAGCCTATTGAAACACCAATCTACAGCAAGATTGGGATACCCGAAGAGCGACTGAATGAGATGGCGGCGGGTATCATTACTCAGGTGCCCACCGGCCGGCTCGGTAAGCCAGACGAGATTACGGCAGGGGTAGTGTTCCTAGCTTCTGATGCGTCGTCGTACATGCGTGGCGCTGAGATCCAAGTTGACGGTGGTTGGACAGCGCTATGAGAGTTCTTCGTGTAGATAGCAGTGCGCAAATCGAGACCTCACAGAGTCGGCGACTAGTCGACCGTATCGTAACTGGCCTCAACTCCCAAGAACGAACGCACGATGTTGTAGTGCGAGATTTGGATGACCCACTGCCGCAGTTGGATCGGAGTTGGATCACTGCCAACACAACGCCTGAGAATGAGCGAACAGCTGAGCAGCAGGAAAAGCTCGTGCTGTCCGATAGATTGGTGAACGAAATCGAGGCGGCCGATCTTCTAATCATCGGCGTACCGGTTTATAACTTCTCGATACCGGCTAGCCTCAAACTTTGGATCGATCAGATCTGCCGGGCAGGTAGAACCTTCACTTATGAAGACGGTAAACCTAAGGGCCTATTGGTCGAAAAGCGCGCGATTGTGTGCTTTGTCTCTGGAGGTACGCTTTTCGGGTCTGATATCGATTTTGCTAGTGGTTACATGCGACACATTCTGAGTTTTATCGGAATTACGGATGTTGATTTTGTCACTGCAGAGCGTCACTACTCAAATGAAAGCGTGTTGATCCGAGCAGAGGCGGAAGCAGACAAAATGGTTCGGCAACTGAATGGAGATCAAATGGCTGCGAGTTATAGAGCTGGTCAGATTGATCAGTTCTACCTGCCAGATCTGCCTGTGTAGGGTCTTTTGCAGCCCGACGTCTGACTAATTGGGTGGTCTGGCTTAGCAATAATGGTGAACACTATGCAATGTGAGATTTCTATGATCCATGCCAGTTGTTCTCATTATGGGGCTGATCGAGATTGCAATTAAAAAAAGGTGAGCTTCAGAATCTGAAGCGGTGAGAGACACAAGTCATCGAGGCGTATGACTATGCCCTACGAGGTATGAAGGAGACGCAATTGAATACCATGGAAGGATCGGCGCTAGCTCGATATTGCTTGGAACGCGCTCTCGAATTGGATGCTGAGTACGCTACCGCCTATGCGCGTTTAGCGTTCAATTATATATTCCATTGGATACAGCGTTGGAGCACAACGGCGGAGGACTCCCTAGCTGCCGTGAGACTTTTATGTTTATGTGGATTTTCAGCTCGTTTGTTCATGTACTTTGCTCAGTCATGCACAGTGTTTTGTAGCACTTTGCGAATGCCAGTAAGTGAAAATATAGCCCAAAAATATATAAATATATTCTTTAAAAAAATCTGTTCAGTATCTTTTTCGAACACTCCTCGCCACATTCCCATTACGAATTACTTACCGTTACTAACTCCGTTCCTGGTTGCATGTGTTGGATCATACCAACCAACGCATAGATAAGGATCTATGCACCGACACATCGGATTTTCGAAACCAGGAGACTAATAAAATGACTTCATTGAGTACCTACGAATTAAACCAGGAACAGTCTGCTGAATTGCGATGGTTGAGGTTGGTAAATCTCCCGATATTGGGTCGCTCTGCTGTGATAGCCGTCATTCTAGGCGGTCTATTAACATCGATAAATCAGCCCGGATGGATCGCAGGAACTAATTCATTTCGAATATTGCCATTAATTCTAATGTGCCTGACGCCCTTTGCCGTTGTCATGGTTGCGCAAGTTGTTAGACGACGTCAGGCAAACATAGATTTCAACCAGAATTGCGCGTAAATGAATTCAGAGAGCCTTATATCCATCATCTCTTCAAATCGAATTCCTACGAGGGCCTTGGCAATTGGACTGATATTTGGGAGCTTTACGCGGTATTCAGCTTGACGAATTTTTTCATTCGGCAATCTTACAGCAGTGAATTTCGCACCCTTAGGGCGAACCTACATGCTCCATTGGTTTTTAGCCTAGTATCTAAAACTCTTTCGTACAAACGATATCGTAACGAGGTAACTAAAAATCGATCAATCAATCGACTCAACATTCCATAATTGAATTTAGGAGAGCTATCGAGAAAATACTAAAACGTTTATATTTAAGTGACGTAATTGCATTGATGCAATTAGTGGGGGTTACTACCCTGTCACCAGAAGCCGCTTATCCCAGACGCTCTTTATACTAGGGGTCTTACGTATAGAGCAGGGTTTTTTTGGGCGATAACGTCTCTGCGGCCTTCACCAATTTGGTTCATTACGTTAAAACCAGAATCAGGTGATAGTGTTGATGCCAAAATATAGACAGTATCAACTAGTCTCGAAAAATCGTGATTGCTCGCCCACCACCAGGTCACGTTGCTGTTCGATTACATTAATTAGGAACTCGCGCGTTACGCGTACCCGTGCAGTACTACGCAAATCTGCATGGCTAAGAATCCAAAGACCCCAGGTCGATGGAGTTAGCTTGAGCTTGAGGCGACGGATAGAAGCATCCGTGTCGCCGACATAGCACGGCATTCGCGCAAGACCCATGTTAGTGGCAACGGCCATCGCCATGGTGCTTACGTCGTCCACACGCAGCGCAATCTCTGCATTCGGAAAATTTTGCTGCACCCATTCAGGCTGTTCGGGATCACCACGAAACAGAATGACCTTGGCCTGTCCCTTTAGACCTTTCAGGTAATCCGGAGATCCGTAAACGCCGTGCCGCATCGGCAGAACTTCTCGCCCAATCAGATATTCTGGTGGTTTAGCAGTTAAACGCAGTGCAATGTCTGCCTCACGCGCGGCCAGATCTACGAGTCCAGTTGTCGTTAGGAGTTCGAGATCGATACACGGATAGGCCTCGTGGAATGCAGGCAAGTGGGGAATGATCAGTCGGTCGGCGACATCGTGGGCAACTGTAAGCTTTAGCGGACCCTTGAGCTCTGCGTCCTGCCCGAATACATCTCGATCAATTGCCTGCGTGATCTCTTCGATCCGGTTGACGTGCTCATACATATCTTCAGCAGCTTGGGTCATCTCATAGCCATCACGGGACGGGGCGAACAAGCGTGTGCGAAGACTGACTTCCAGCGCACGGATACGCCGTGCGACGGTCGTGTGATTGACTCCGAGTGAGCGACCGGCACCGGTGGCAGAGCCTTCGCGGCAGAGTGACAAGAAAAATCGCAAGTCGTCCCAGTTTTCGTTGTGCATATTTGCAGTCCTATTATGTATATTTGGTTATATACGAGCTTTTGCGCACACAATACCATGCTCATCAGCTTGGTAACCCCTACAAAGGACGTGCTAGATGAAGCATCCAAAATTGAAGTTAATCAGTCATCACCTGTGCCCGTATGTGCAGCGCGCTGCAATCGCGTTGCGTGAGAAGGATTTGCCATTTGAGCGAAGCAATATTGACCTGGCCAACAAGCCCGACTGGTTTTTGAAACTCTCGCCACTCGGCAAGGTACCGATTCTTGTGGTCGACGATGATGTTGTACTTTTCGATTCCACAGTTATCGCGCAGTACGTCGATGAAATCACTGGTGGCGGCCTGTTGTCTAAAGAGCCACTGGTAAAATACGGCCAGCTCGCCTGGTTGGAATTTGCGTCGCAAGCGATTGCCGGAATCGGACTTTTATACAACGCCGATACACGTTCAGCTTTCGACAGTGCTCGAGAAAATCTTGAAAACAAATTTCAGCGTCTTGAAGAAAATCTACAATACGGCCCCTGGTTTGCGAATGAGCATTTAACGTTGGTCGATGCAGCGTTTGCCCCAGCATTCCGATACTTTGACGTCATCGAGGATCTGGTTGGGTTCGAGCTCTTCGCCAATACACCGAAAGTCGCTCGCTGGCGTAATACTCTTGCCAAACGCCCATCTGTCATCAGCGCGGTCGACGAAGACTATCCTGAGCGCCTGCTTAAGTTCCTCGCAGATCGTGATTCCATCATAGGACGTATTGCAAAAACCACTATCGCGACACGCTCTGTCGCAGCTTAACAACCTACTTCATTCGAAGAAGATCATGACTCCTTAGAATTTGTAAGCCTGCGTGAGAATTTGTCGTTTGGCGAGTTATTAAATAAAGCTTATAAAGTGACATAGGCATTCACGATTGTTGGTACTGAACAAAAAATACTAATCAGAATAATGTGTGAGCTGTATTCGAAAAATAGGTGGAAGGGCACAACCGTCTGAGACACAGACATCCGACTCATTGTAAGAAAAACATCATCACATCACGCCGCTCAATGCTTATTGGGCCGAAGCATCAATTCGTACCAAATATATTTTTTAATTTATCGCCATTATTCAGGGTATATATGAACTTCGAGACTCTTTTCAGTAAAGCTAAATTAGGTGACTTACAGCTACCACACAGAATAGTTATGGCCCCCTTAACCCGATCCCGATCAATACAACCCGGTGACGTTCCACAAGATATCAATGTCGAGTATTACAAC
Organism: Granulosicoccus sp.; assembly: GCA_047634635.1. Taxonomy (GTDB): domain Bacteria; phylum Pseudomonadota; class Gammaproteobacteria; order Granulosicoccales; family Granulosicoccaceae; genus Granulosicoccus. Next base: position 4,639 of record JBLIIE010000233.1, read on the forward strand.
CGGCGGGCCTCAGCCGCCTTAATTATAAGCGAAGCTACTCAAATTTCGCTACAAGGTAAAGGCTACGCATTTACACCCGGTATCCATTCTGATGATCAAATCAAAGGTTGGAAGAAAGTCACCGATGCCGTTCACGCCCAAGGGTCTCGCATGTTTCTTCAATTGTGGCATGTCGGCCGAATATCGCATTCCAAATTACAAGTCGATGGCCAAAAGCCGGTAGCACCCTCTGCCATTGCGGCAAAAGGGCAGGCTTTTACCGAAGAAGGGATGTTTGATTTTGAGACACCGAGAGCATTACTGATCGATGAAATACCAGGCATTGTTGAGCAGTATCGTCAGGCAGCCAGCAATGCCAAGCAGGCAGGTTTCGATGGCGTAGAGGTGCATGCTGCCAATGGCTATCTGCTGGACCAATTCCTGAAGGAGAGCTCCAACGTTCGAGAGGACAAGTACGGCGGAACAATTGAAAACCGAGTTCGCCTGACGTTAGAAGTCGTCGCGGGGGTATGCGAAATCTGGGGTGGCGATCGCGTTGGTATTCGTATCTCCCGGACCGGCAGAGTCCACTCCATCCTGGAGAGTCAGCCGCAACCCGTATTCAATTATTTAGTTGAGCATTTAGACCCGTTTAATCTCGCGTATCTACACGTTGTCAAAAAAATTGGTGACGCAGCTGATGACGATTTTAACTTCAGCACCTTGCGCCAACTGTTCAGCGGCGCTTATATGGCCAACGGTGGATATACATGTGAGTCAGCAGAGCAAAGTCTGTTGAATAGCAACAGTGACTTTGTGGCATTCGGAACAGCATTTATCGCCAACCCTGATCTCCCGCAAAGAATCAGGCACGGCGCGCCATTAACGTCGCCCGATCGGGATGGTTTCTACGGCGGGCTTTCCAAAGGCTATATCGATTACCCAGCAATGGCCTAGCTACCCTACGAAAGTGTCGTCACTTTGAAACTGAAGACACATTCAATTTGCCAGTTCATTGAGCGTTGTAAGAGCTCGGTGGAGATGATCTTCGAGTTCAATTTCTTCAACATCTAGCGCAAAAACAAAAAAGGGAACACTGGGACCGTTATGTACGAGACTCTGATCACACAGGATATTGAGACCAATAAGTCGGCTGAGCAGCAACTGGTCAACGGTTTGCAGCGTGACGATGCAAATTGTTTTGAGACGTTGGTGCGAGAATATGGCGGACGCATGCTGAACGTTGCCAGGCGTTACTTGCACAACGAGGACGATGCACACGATTGTGTCCAGGACGCTTTTATTCAGGCTTTTCAACGTATTCAGGATTTCGAAGGACGCTCCTCCATCGGTTCCTGGCTACATCGCATTGTGGTGAATGCTGCACTCATGAGAATTCGGTCATCAAAACGCCGTAGAGAGGATTTCTTGGAAGATAGCCAGACGCTGTTCGACTCGAATGGGATGCGTGTGGAGACGGAGGCTGAAATCACTTTGTCTATAGAGGATGTGTTGGTCAGCGAGGAAATTCGAGACAAGGTACGTCACCATATCGATCAACTGCCCCACG
>JBLIIE010000234.1:0-6149 GCA_047634635.1 Granulosicoccus sp.
ACGTGAGTATCTGATCGCTATTCATTGCAGCACCCTGTATGCAACATTGACGGTATGGCTTGAACGAGGCTTTATTGACTCCCCAGATCAACTGGCAGAATTGATGGTGAAAGTACTTGGGCCTGGTGTTGATTCATTTCTGAAAAGTTTGGAATAGTCGGCACCAATATCGATCGACGCTCAAGTTTAGCGCAGCGCAGTGTATGACTCTGTGTGGTTTTCAGACCAGAGAACACTTAGACTTTGCTTCCTCTCCGTGAACGCCTCAGATTACTTATGAGCAACGACAACTCTGGAAAAACAATCCTTACTCGCGACATTCCGTTTCTAAAATCGGTAGCCTATGTCGCGGTCTTGGTTTCGCTATGCGGTATGCTTTTTTTCTATGGCGTCATCGTTGGCCTATATCAGGCCCCGCCGTGGAATCTGATCAAATCACTGGTCGGCGCCGATGATGCTGCAATTGAACTGGCGTCACAGGTACCCACCACAGTCGTTGCCCATTCACCAGAATCGCGATTGCCAGAAACACCTTTGTCACAGCTCTCATCACCAGTGCTGCCCGGCCTCCTTTACAGCACGCTACTGAATCTCAACATCACATGGGTTAACCCGGGCCGACCCATCAACGGTCCGGGTGGAGGTATATCCCACTTTGATGGCAAGATTTTGATCTCAAGAGACATGGAGGGCAGTGTTTGGATTTTCGATGAGGCTCAAGACACCTACTTTCAATCTGGAATTTTTCTGCCAGATAACAACCTTGCTACCTCTGGTATCCCGACTGCAGGACACAGCCCTCGAACATACCCACCACGATACTCAAACGTATTGGTTGGCGAGGATGAAACCGGTGACTACATCCTCGCTATCTACGGACATAACAATGCTGAGCAGCACTGCCGGACCCAGCGGGTGGCCATGACTCGGCTACCGGAGAACTGGAGTAGACCGGTCACGGTCGCCTTCCCATTAAAATGGCAACTCATTTTCGAAACGACCCCCTGCTTTTCGTTCGCTGAAGGCGCAATTCCAATAGCGGGTTATCAGGAAGGCGGCTTTCTCGTTCGGGAATCGGGAGGTGATTATCTGTTCAGCACAGGCGATCTCGGCCAGGAAGGCTCACCAGCACGCCCACACATTGTTACTCAACCCACACCCGAAACCCGTTATGGGCGTGTCTTCCGGATATCAAGCAAGACATTTGAGTACAAGGAAGTGGCGGTTGGTGTTCGCAATCCACAGGGTGCTGTGCGGGACGATGCTGGTCGCGTATGGTTTGTCGACCAGGGACCTATGGGCGGCGATGAGATCAACCTCGTCACTAAGGACGCAAACTATGGCTGGCCGTACGTCACCTATGGCGTACAGTACACGCTCATCGAGCAGGACACTCGGATGTGGTTCCATTCAGAGGTTTTAGGTCGGCACGACGGCTACGTCAAACCAAAGCACACATTTGTTCCCTCTGTGTCGCCGAGCGACATTACTTTTATTAAGGACTTTCACCCCAACTGGGACGGCGATCTGCTAGTGACCACACTACTGGGGGCTTCCATTATCCGACTGATTCGCGAAGGAGACGACATCCTCGGCCAAGAAGTGATGTCATTCGGCGAACGAATGCGAAGCATATTGATGGCTAATGGACGCATCTACTTCATGACGGACAGAGGTGTGTTGGGCTACCTAACGCCCCGATCAACCGCAGTAGCAAAAGGAGGGCCCAACCCCGCACTCGCCGTACTGGAAAAAGCCGGCTGTATCGAATGTCACTCTAAGGTAGTGGTCCCCGCACTGACCCGTATTTACGGCACACCAATAGCATCACAGGCAGGCGTAATTTATTCCGCGGCACTTAGGCAAAGAAAGGAAACATGGACAGATGAAAACCTGCGCGCCTTCTTGATGGATACCAATACCTTCGCACCGGGGACAGCGATGCCACCGACAGCCATGGCAGCAGAAGATATTGATAAAGTCATCACAGCATTAGGTGAACTCGCGAAGGAATAGAGAAACCGACGATGTCTATATGGTGCGCAGAAAGCAGACATCAGCGACTAACGGCTTTCGAATTTTTTTAGACCTCGTCTTTACACCCGCAAGTATCCAGTTGTAAAACCACAACGGCGCCAATCAGCATCAACCCCAGTGCAACGAGTCGAATGGTGTCATCTTGGATGGCAAACACAACGGAGCTGCCGCCAAGGACGACCATACTGGATATAGCAATCATCTTGGTTCGAAGACTGATACAACGACGTTCTTCCCACCTCGAGATCACGGGGCCAAAAGTTTCGTTCGCCAGTAGCCATTGATGCCAGCGTTCAGAAGATCTGGCAAAGCACCAGGCCGCTAGTAGTAAGAACGGCGTCGTGGGCAATACTGGCATTGGAATACCAATGACACCCAGTGACAGCGCGACAAACCCAAACGCCAGGTAGGTTCGCCGCTGTAATAGGCTTTTCTTCAACACTGATGAGCCAATGTTCCTTTGCAGAATCAAATCATATTCCCCTAATCCAGCCTCACCAAATACCGACTCACCTAATTATAGTTGACGATCAAATAACGCGGGGAAAATTGCCGTAACCGCCCGCCAACAAGGCTCACAGTAATCGGAGTGTCCTAGAAGCTACAACGGCGTGTAGTTAATATGGTTGCGATAATTGCTTTCATATTTATCCTTACCCATGACTTTGATTTGTTTTTGCATAAAGACCCGGAAGAGTTCGTTTAAGACCAGATCGTTCTGAATCTTCGCGAAAACTTCAACCGTCGAAAGCGCATTTGCGCTGGGCACCTTGCGCAATAAGTAGTCGGACACTGCCTTTGGCTCAATGCTCACACGCGGCAACTCTGCCAGCCATGCATTCTCGTGTAACATTCGTTTAGCTTTACGCCAGGTCGCATCCAGTAACACTAGCGTTTGCTGCTCCGTCTTGGCATCGCTCTGCAACGGGTTCGCATCGGTATCCACATCAGGAAAGAGTAAGGCCAAATTTTTTCGCCTGACAGGACTAAAAATTTCCCCTTCCTTAACGAGGACCTCGGGATATCGCTGCTTGATTAAAGACACAGTCGAAAGGGTTTTCTTGCGCTCTTCAGGATGACGCAAAATGATGATGGGCTGCTCAAGCCGGTTCACGTCAACTTGATTGCACAGACACAATTTTCGCGGCACACCACAACCCAAACAATAGCGTTTGTTAAGCAACGGGGCGTGATAGATGGGGCTCCGTTTGACCTTAGCCTCAGACTCATGCAATTGCACACCAATCACCCTGCCCTGCGCATTGGTGTGTAAGTAGATCTCGCGACGGGCCAGACCATTGTGGAGCTTAGTCGCATCAATAATGGCCAGGCGATAGACATTTTCTTCTACCTTTTCTGGCTCCCCTGCAACCAACAGAACATGACCGCTATCACCAGACCTCGGAACATTTTCCTTGCGCCAGGCCATTAGGTTCCAGGGCTTTACCAGACGAATATTATTGGAACCTATTTCCTGCAGTACGGCAAAATAGTGCACGGCCCTTGGCTTTGTTAACGCATAAGGCTTGGGGACGGCAAGGTGATCGCAGAGCAAACTCATCAGACCAGAACAATCACAGTGAATCCCACTGCTGGTCACCGCAGGGTTCCTCGAAAAACTTTTGTCGGGCAATTCAAGCCACGTGTTTGTCAGTGCCTGCAGGTTCACTTAATTTTCCACGACTCAATCTCTTCCTTATTCATAGTAACGATCTTGCTTATCCACTCAGCAGAAAATAACGATTTGGATAGGTACTGCTGACCTCCAGATTTCGCCACCAAAATAAGTCCCAAATCGGTTTCAATCACGCGTTCGATATCCGACCACGATAATACTGTTTGCGTATGGGCATTTTTTGTTTGGATCCCGTCTTCATCTATGGTGAGTGTTACTTCACTATCATTGCTTCTCCCCCAGGTCTGCCGCACCAACCACCAGGCTCGCCGAAATCGAATATGAAGTAACTCCAGCACCGCCAACGCGATTAATATGATGCCGGCAACCTGCGGTTGCTCCGTAAAATTCAGTAGCCCGACACCGGTGGTAAACAACAAGAAGGGAAACAGAAAAATGAATCTGGCACTTTTCCCGTAGGGTAAAGACTGATCAAAACTCTCGGCAAGGTATTCTCGAGACAAGGTAAATTGAGTACTAAAAGGTTGCATAGAAACCACTATTGATTTTGATATCGCATGTTATGCAGCTGCTTCCACTGCGACATCCCAGCCCGGAAAAACCAATACCGCAGGGTGACAAAGTAGTGCTCGCCTAAGTTAATACGATCACGTTCGATTGTTGAAATCGTGGATTGAGGAATCGACTTTAGTTCTGAAAGCTCGTTCTGGCTAAGTTCCTGCAGCTCTCTGAGAATGCGCACAGATTCTCCGGGCGAGACTTCAATTCGTCTCTTGGCTTTTGTGTAGTTCTTCATTCTAACTTTTCCTCCGATAGTCGTGAGGGTTGACCTCGACTACTTCAACAAGAAGCTGGTCCCCTTCAATACGATAAATCACTCGATATTGCTGATTAAGCCTGGAGGATCTAAGCCCTTCCCAATCTCCTCGTAATGCTTCGTCTCGAAACCCCCGAACTAGCCTTAACCCCGACTGGCCTGATATCTCAACAATATCCTTTCACTTCTCGTAGCGTTTCAAAACATCTACAGGCAACTTATCTAGTTGTTTGTCGACCCTACGGTGTTCGTATGTATACCGTTATACGTTATGTCAATGCTCAGCTGCATAACATCCAGTTAAACGGCGAAGACGCCTGAGTATAAAATGTGATTCACATTTGGTGTGGAAGTGCTCGTTCGAGCGCATGCAATGCGCGGCTTACACCACATGTTAGTCGTGTTCCTCCTCTGCGATCAATTCATACAGTAGTGCCACAAATGAAAATGCACCTGCGAACAAAATCAGCACAGTTGTAACCAAATACGGCCAGGCAGATTGAATTATGAAGATGTTGGCTAGACATAGAGCCGTCGCTGATGCTCCCAAGACCGCTGCCATGGCTATTACAGGACGCTTCAGAAATTGGCTTGGTGCTTTTCGGCTTTCATAGATTCGAAAAACTATCACGCCGAAGAAAAGACTCACCCAAACAGTGCTGGGAATAGTCCAAACTCGCGACCCTGTAATACCTCCAGCTTCAAGTAACAGCGGCAAAAAGGAACTCAGAATGCAAAGGAAGGAAGCCGTTAAAAGTACGCGAAGATAAAGACGCGCTTCAGCTGATAACTTTCTAGCTCGGCTCCCCAATGCTGCAACGATACCAGAGAACCCGGCAATCCCAATAGATACCTCTAGTACAGACGTCAGTATGGTCGAAGCATCCACCGTGACGTCTAACAACATAATAGACCGCATATTTGCGGCCTAGTCTGATGATTATTCCGAAAACTAAATCTAATCAAGCTCTTACACCTCGCCGTTCCTTCTTTCGAACATTAGTGAGCGGTTGGTTGACCTCAGATTAACGCATTTGTGCGGTAGTTACAGATCTAAAGACGCAATATTGCGGTCAGTTTGCAGAAAACCACAAAGCCAAATTTCTAAGGTGGTGCTGAACGTGCTAACGGAACGCCGCTTGCGACGACACCGAACAGTTAGAACCAGAAGTGCTGATTTCCGTCCAGCACTGTTCCCCTCTCAGCTTTCACTAACTATCGGAAGCCAACCATAAAAACGCATCATCCGATAACGATTCTTGGGCAACTCGATCGTAGGTGGCTAGTTCATCGCTGGTCAGAACATCACGCCAACGGCCGTTCGTCCCTTTAAAAATAAAGCCCTGAATACCGCCTTCAAAGATATCGAACTCTCCCACCATCTCTGGATGATTACGCATGTATTCAAATGAACAACGATAGGCAACCTGTTCTAGCTCGTCAGCCGTAACGCTAATTTCTAGATAGTCAGCAATGCGCTGGATTTCTCCCGGCAGATCTTTCTTTAAGTCGGCATAGTGGACAAATAAAACATTGTCCTGATGTCGCCGAGACCAGTAGCTGGCCACCATCTTGAAGAAGGATTCGTCCGCGTGCACCCACTCCTGAAAAAACCCATGGGGATCACCATCATAAACGCCACGAGGTTCGTTCTCTTGA
>JBLIIE010000235.1:0-6123 GCA_047634635.1 Granulosicoccus sp.
CAATAGACGCCTTGTCCAGACCTTTATAAAAGACGTGATTTCTACAGCAAATCTGACAATTCAGTTCGGTGCCAAACCGTTATTCGACAACGTTTCCATCAAATTCGACGAGGGTAATCACTACGGTTTGATTGGCGCCAACGGTAGCGGCAAGTCCACGTTCATGAAAATATTGAGCGGCGACCTGGAACCAAGCTCCGGTACAGTCAACTTGCTGCCAGGTGTACGCATGGCTACGCTGCAACAAAACCAGTTTGGTTTCGAAGAATTTACTGTTCTGGATACCGTCATCATGGGTCATGATTCTGGACGAGCCAACCAACCACCTGGATATGGAATCTATTGAGTCTCTGAATCTGGCTGTCCACCTTTATACAGGCACAGTGATCTTTGTTAGTCACAATAGAGAATTCGTCAGCTCGTTAGCCAACCGCATCATCGAGCTCGGTGAAACCAAACACACTGACTACAAAGGGAACTACGAGGAATACCTGGAGAGCCAGGGCACAACCCGCTCGGATTATTCACGAATAATCCGAGTGGGTTAACGATCGATACGTATGGGCCGATAAATAGTTCAAATCGGGTGGCTATCTATCGACTGCAACACTGAAGGCTAAAAACCTTAGCGCATGGTGACCAACTCTTCACCGCTGGTAGGATGAATCGCAACGGTATCATCCAGATCTCGCTTGGTAGCCCCCATACGCATGGCAACTGCAAATCCTTGCATCATTTCATCGGCGGCCAGACCGATCATATGGATACCTAGCACTTTCTCCTCACTACCCGTCACGATCAACTTCATAGCTGTCTTGGATTTATGCGGCGTGAATGAATTGTACATTGCAGTGAATGTTGACTCATAAACCTTCACTGCATCACCGTGCTCTTCGCGCGCCTGTACTTCAGTTAAGCCTACCGTCGCCATGGGTGGGTGACTAAAAACCACAGTTGGAATAAGCGAATAATTCATATGTCGCCCTTCCTGAGCGTCATAGATCCGATCAGCCAACCGTCGGCCTGCTGCAATTGCGATGGGCGTCAGTTCAGCCTGCCCAGTGACATCACCTAACGCAAATATGCCTGGAATATTCGTTTCCTGGTATTTGTCCACAGGGATGTAACCTCGAGCATTCTTTTCAACACCCGCATTTTCAAGGCCAAGGCGATCTGTTGCCGGAGAGCGACCTACAGCAAAAATCACCGTATCAAAACCACCAATCGTCACACCGTTTTCACCGGTTGCCGCAATACTTTCGTCAGTTTTCACAAGCTTCGCCGCAGAAAAGCCTTTTTCAATGTTCAAGCCTTCACTGAGCATTTCGTCCATAAGTCTCTCTTGCAGCAATAGATCGAAATCACGCAAGAAAGATTGATGGCGAATTGCCAGAGTGACTTGGCTACCCATGGCTTGCATCATGCCCGCAAGTTCCACAGCAATATAGCCTGCTCCCAGAACCAATACGCTCTTAGGTTGCTCGGTCATCTCGAAAAAGCCGTCTGACGTCATTCCCAGTTCCTTTCCAGGGATATCAGGGACTCTTGCATATCCGCCAGTGGCCAGTACGATTCTCTCTGCGCTGTAGCATTTACCGTCCACTTCAACCGTATTTTTATCAACGAGCGTTGCATATCCGCTTAGCGTCTTCACATTGTTCTTGCCCAGATAATTTGCATAGGCATTGTTAATATTGCTGATGTACTGCTGCCTTTTTTCGACCAGTGCAGTCCAGTCAAATCCATTGACAGTAACGTCAAATCCGTAGCCCTCAGCATCGCGCAACGCGTGCGCCATAGCCCCGGCATACCACATGACTTTTTTGGGTACACACCCTCGATTCACACAGGTGCCACCCAATACCGGATCACTCTCGATGATCAAGCAGCGAGCCCCATAGCTTCCAGCACGGTTTGCAGTCGCAATTCCGCCACTGCCACCACCGACGGCAATTAGGTCATAGTCAAACTCAATGGACATAGTTTTTTCCTAAAAATTAATTGAAAGCTGACATACACGGCTTGAAATTAAGTAACCATGAGTCACGAACGTGTGTTTCAAGATACTATACCGAGGCTAAGCATTGATCGGACTTACCCGTCTGTGAATATCACCGACTTCGGACAAAAATTACCGCATTTCGTTGCATTGACCCGACTGGATAGACCCATCGGCATATACTTACTCCTGTGGCCTATGTTGTGGGCACTTTGGTTCGCTGCCAAGGGCGTGCCAGACTTGGATGTACTGGTCATTTTCGTACTTGGAACCACGCTCACACGTTCAGCGGGATGTGCAATCAATGATTATGCAGACCGGGACTTTGATGGGCACGTGGAGCGTACGAGGCATCGACCTTTAGCAACCGGCGCCCTCTCTAGTAAAGATGCCTTGATGGCAGCAACCGTATTGATGCTAATTGCGTTTATTCTGGTACTTTTCACCAATCCGCTGACTATTTCGCTCTCATTTATTGCCGTAGTGCTAGCTTTCGCGTACCCCTTCGCCAAACGCCACACGTATTTGCCGCAAGTGGTTCTCGGTGCAGCGTTCGGGTTTGCCATTCCCATGGCGTATGCAGCGCAAATCAACAGTTTGCCCGCACAGGCATGGTGGTTGTTTGCAACAGCTATGATCTGGTCGGTTGCCTATGACACGCTATACGCCATTGCCGACCGGCCTGATGATCTAAAAATCGGCTTAAAATCCTCAGCGATCCTATTCGGTCGCTTCGAGCTGCTTATTGTTGGAGCACTTCAGTTATTCGTGTTAATCGCACTGGCGGTTATCGGAGCAGACGCTGTTCGTGGCCTAATCTACTATTCCGGACTGCTTGTGGCTTCAGGATTTGCTATTTATCAGCTGTGGATTTGCAGACATCGTGAACCCCAAAAGTGTGTGCAGGCTTTTCTTAATAACAGTTGGATGGGCATGACCATATTCATTGGCCTCGTACTCGACTATGCAGTGAATCCGTAATGGACAACAATGCAATATGGGTAGCGCAGTTATTAGGCAGATACTCCTCAGTATTGGGCAAAAAAGAATCGACGCCACCAAAATTACTAAAATCTTTCAATACTCTACAACTTGCGGATGCGGTACTTGATAGCGCTAAACTCGTTGATACACACGCTGATTACGCGACTCAAATTGCTGTGATTGGACCAACACAGTCAGGCAAAAGCACTCTAGTCAATGCCTTACTGGATACAGATGTCGCAGGCATCAGTGCGTTGGCAGGCTTCACCGTTCATGCTCAGGGCTATGCCGCCGGCTGTAGTGAAGCTCAATTGACAATACTGCAACAAGTCATGGCGCCCCTTGTCAGAACCGCAGCCGCACAACTCGATGCTAAGCAGCTGAATAGCTATGCCTTGGAAAACATTGTTGCAGGATTCAAGGCCATCGAGCCACCTGCCGTAGTATGGGATACCCCTGACTTTGATTCAATTGATGCCAGCACGTACACACTCGGAGTGCTCAATACCGTTGCGCTGGCAGACATTATCATTCTAATAGTCAGTAAAGATAAATACGGTGACAAGAGTGTCTGGGACATGTTGTCTGTCATTGAACCATTAAAAAAGCCGTTACTTGTCTGCATCAACAAACTAGATGTCTTCGACGAAGAAACGGTATCAAACGCTTTCTTGAACAGGTTTACTCAGCACTTCCCTCAAAGCGCAACGCCCGAATTGGTCCTTTTGCCGTTTAATAGAAATAACACGAGCCAATCGGTAACACCATTCCCAGATCAAGCATTACAACGCTTATTCGAGCGCTTGAAATCATCACAAGACCTCATTCATCGTGAAGACTACGTTTCCACCGCTAACCAGTTTGTAGAGAATCACAAAGCTCAGTGGTTTGCCCCTCTGATTGAAGAAGAGACGGCTCGTCTACATTGGCAAACACTTATCGAACGAACAGCTGAAAAAGCAGAAACGTTTTACATTCAAGGCTATCTTAATAGCGACGACAAATACGTCACATTCAATAGAACGATTGCCGAACTGTTAACGCTTTTAGAGATACCCGGTTTGGCACCCACACTGGCCAAAACACGCCAGGTACTTACATGGCCCGCCAGAAAACTGATTGGAGCTGGCAAGCTAGCATTCAATCGCTCACCGTTCGGTCAGACCCACTCAATCTCGCCCGACGAGCAAGAAGCAGATGTATTAAATCGAATGCTCAATGAAGCGTTGATATTGCTACAAGGAGAGCTCTTAGAACAATCCTCATCAATCTACTGGAGCGCTATGAACTCCGCATTTCGAAAAGCCGAAGTGACGATAAGAGCGTCTTTTTCTGAGGAAAGCGAAAAAGCTCGCAAGGACTTCGAACCACAGATCGAGGCCGCTGCGCAGCAGATTTACATACAGCTACAATCGCAACCAGCATTATTAAACACCCTACGTGCAACACGAGCATCTGTTGATGCAGCAGGAATTGCGCTGGCAATAAAGTCAGGGGGGCTGGCACCCATTGATCTCTTACTCGCACCGGCTATGCTTTCAGTTACCACCTTGTTAACGGAAAGCGCATTAGGACGCTACGTTGATACTATAAAGAGTGAACTGAAAGAAAAACAACGTGTCCATATTACGACTCGTGTGATAAGTGGAACTCTGTGCAAGCATCTCTCTGAGCTTACAAGCAAGCTTGAAAGTCCGCTACTCTACTCGCAACATTTGGAGCCAGAATTAAGGGATGCTGTGAATGCAGCATCCAACATGTCTTGAACCGTCAGGACTTTAAAAATCAGTAACCAGCACCACCAAGAAAGTGTCGATAGCCAACTCCAACAAACATATCATCGATGTTCTCGACACCAACATAGATCTCACCCGGCCCAAGCGGCATATAAACGCCTCCACCAATACCAATTTCGGAATCATTGTTTTCACTGGTTTGTCCACCAAACATTGTTTCTGCGGAAAGACGGTTATAGCTAACAACGCCGTACCATTTGATACCGTTTGAATAAAACGCTTCTTTGCCGCCGAAGTGCACGGCCAAAGCCAGTTCTGAGCGGTCTAATTCAGCACCCACAAATCCACCCGCATCAACACTACTCATGTGATAACTCACACGGACAGCGAGGTCCAACTCAGGCATGATTCGCTGACTATCTAGATAGTATCTGGCACCAATACCGAAAGCGTTTCCATCCGCGTTGTCACCCACGTCAACAAACCCGAAATCGCCGTAAAGCGTTAACAAGGGCGTGTATTGATAATTTAACCTGCCAGAGAGGCTTGAGAAATCACCTTCACTCACGTAACCCACTTCAACCGACATTTCACTCATCTGTCGAGAATCAGGGGACCGACCATCCAGAGGACCAAGCGTGTCAGCCTGTACTGACATTGAAAAACCCAACATAGCAAACAAGACAGCACGAGTTGAAAAGCGAAACATGAAAACACCACTCGAAAGATTTGAAGCTAAAAGTGTAGACGCTATTTGCAAAGTAATTTTATGCAGACACGTTTGAATTTACTAGCCTATCAATGTTGGTAACGTATACGGTACAGCCCCTGAATGCCCGCATCGCTTGAAAAATACACATGACCGTCTGGTCCAATAGCAATTCCGATAGGTCTAGCCCACCGTTGACCATCCGGCAATTGAAAGCCTGTCATGAAATCCTGAACTTCACCTGCGACGCCATCATTAAAAACAACTCTGACAATTTTAGGTTCACGCCGACTCGCAGGACTTCCATCACCCCGCCCATTGCTGGTTGCCCAACTACCATGAAGAGCGACAAGAGCATCATTCCTGAACTTGTCAAAAGCTGTCTTGGACGGAACAAAGGTCAAATCCATAGGGGCAATTCGAGCTGGAAAACTTGCCACTGGAGCTGCAACTGACTCCTTACCCAACGGTGCATCGGACGAAACACAACTATCAGTTTGCATTTGGCCCTCTATATATTGATACCAAGGCATGCCATGGAACGAGTTTTCTTCAACCCGTGAAAAATATTCTCGGGGCTGCTCATAACCCATATGATCAGGGCCGTTGTTGCTAGTGTAAAGATCTGCCGTAACAGGATGCCAATCGAGACCGACCGGATTTCTCAAGCCCGATGCATAAGGTTTTAAGGAACT
>JBLIIE010000236.1:0-5984 GCA_047634635.1 Granulosicoccus sp.
TCTATTGAACCATCGTCCTCAGTGATAATATCGTCGGCTCCCGCCTCAAGCGCTGCCTCCATGATGGTGTCCTCATCGGAACCTGAAGGGAAATTCAACACACCCTGCTTCTCAAATAGATAGGAGACCGAACCTTGAGCGCCCATGTTGCCACCGTACTTGGTGAATGCATGCTTTACTTCAGAGACGGTGCGGTTTCGATTATCGGTCATGGTATCGACCATTATGGCAACGCCGTTGACACCGTAACCCTCATAGCGGTTTTCCTCGTACGCAACGTCATCGAGCTCGCCAGCGCCTTTCTTGACCGCGCGCTCAATAGTGTCCCTGGTCATGTTGCCACCAAGCGCTTTATCGACTGCCAGGCGCAAACGAGGGTTGGAACCTAGGTCCGAACCTCCCAATTTCGCGGCAATATTAATTTCCCGAATGAGCTTGGTAAACAGCTTGCCACGCTTCGCATCCTGAGCGTTTTTGCGGTGCTGAATATTGGCCCACTTACTATGTCCGGCCATGTTCTGTCTCTTCTTTATTAATAATCAAGTGGATAGTTGACTCTATTGTCGCCCATTTGCGACACGATTACCGACGAGTTTAGTGTCGAAATTGGCCAGTGGATAAAAACTGTGCAACATATTCTGTGCACTGACGAGAAAAAATCATTGCAGAATGAGATAAGGGCAGTGAAATTCTGTCAGTGGCGTTTTCCAGCAAAGTCTCGCATTCTCGAACAACTCCGTCACTCTCATCACCACTTGAGTAAAGCAGCGCCGAAAGCCCGAACTTACCATTACCTGTGATTATACCCAGTGGCCGGTCGAGTGCAAACGTGGGAGCTCCTCCCAACAGCCCTCCTTCAACAGAGCGTCCGAGTAAAGGCCTGAGCAGTGGAACATTGTAGACACGCTGAGCAACCGAGCTACCTTTGACAGGCGACCCAATCAACACCACTTTATCAATCTGAAGGTCAGAAAAACGATTTAGCAGATGCAATATGACGATTCCTCCAAGACTATGCCCAACTAAATTTATTTTTTTCGCACCCAGCAGGCCAATTTCATCGTAGAGGCTTTGTGCATTTTCAGCGGGTGATTTTTTCAAAAAATCGTAGCTGATGGCTTTTGTTCGAAATCCTCTGGATTCCAGCATTTTGCCCATGACCTGCATTAACGGTCCCTGCATCCACAACCCGTGAACCAGCACTGTGACCTGATCTCGCGCACGAGTGAAGCGTCGCTGCCTTGGCTTCATATCAGCCTTCCGCTCTCAAAATAGCTTGCAGTGCGGAACGATTGGAGCGTGATGATACTTTGGCAACGGCCTCGACAAGCGGCAACCACTGGTAGTCACAATGCTCAGCGAGGTCCAATCTGACGGCACATTGCGCAGGTAGCTGAACACTGAACTCGTGCTCCAGATTTTCCGACACACCAGGTGCATAGCGTTTCTGCCAAGCTGGCTTTATTGGGAAAACCCGTTGAATTCTGTGATCAACCACTTCCTGCTTTATACCGGTCTCTTCAAATAATTCTCGCTGAGCAGCCTCGCGCGGATATTCTGCGTGCTCAAGGCTTCCGGTAACAGACTGCCAGAACCCTGCTGGGCTCTGGCGGCAAATCAACAGTACGTCCAACTCCACTGTGTAAATAACCACAAGAACAGATTCGGGTCGCTTGAACAGCAAACTGACCGATGAATCAGACGTATGACCCTCAGGCATCGCTAGTAGGTGCAACCACGGTTGCACGCGTTCGCGTGCGTAAATGCAGATCTTTCATTTGCTGCTCAGACACAGCGCTTGGTGCACTGGTTAGTAGACAACTAGCACTCTGCGTTTTAGGAAAAGCCATAACGTCACGAATGCTATCTGCACCGCTCATCAGCATGACCAATCGATCTAGGCCAAAGGCGATTCCGCCGTGAGGTGGTGCACCATACTTTAGAGCTTCAAGTAGAAATCCGAATTTATCGTTCGCTTCCTGCTCGTCGATACCCAGTACGTCCAGTGCCTTCTGCTGCATTTCACTGCTGTGAATACGGATTGAACCACCGCCCACCTCACATCCATTGAGAACCATGTCGTAAGCCCGTGACAAACACTCTCCCGGATCACTATCGAGTTCCGTCTGCCACTCTTCTATAGAGGCTGCCGTAGGAGCGGTGAACGGATGGTGCAAGGCTTGCCAGCGATCTCCTCGTTCATCGTGTTCGAACATCGGAAAATCAACCACCCATAGCGGACACCAGCCACTTTCCACCATACCCATTTTGGTGCCCACTTCAACTCGAAGCGCACCCAGTGCAGCTTCTACAACTGATGTCTTATCGGCTCCGAAGAAAATCAGATCGCCATCTACAGCGCCAGTTCTCTCGACGATAGCGGCAAGCACCTCAGCAGGAAAAAACTTGACGATAGGCGATTGCAAACCTTCAGGGCCTGCAGCAATATCGTTACATTTAATATAAGCCAGACCTTTAGCTCCGTAACGACCGACAAATTCTGTGTATATGTCGATTTCCTTGCGACTCAGTGAGTTCCCGCCTGGAACTCGCAGCGCAGCTACTCGCCCCTTCGGATTTTTTGCAGGTTCGGCAAAAACCTTGAAATCGACTCCAGCAACCAGATCTGATAGTTCAGTCAGTACCAGTGGAATCCGTAAGTCGGGTTTGTCTGAACCGTAAACAGTCATGGCTTCGGCATAGCTCATTCGCGGAAATGCCGTCGAAGCATCGCCACCTAACTCAACATCCATCACATCCTTAAAAAGGACTTTCATCATGGTTTCCATACTGCTCATAATGGTGTCTTCGTCAATAAACGACATTTCAATATCGAGCTGGGAAAATTCAGGCTGCCGGTCAGCACGCAGATCTTCATCTCGAAAACAACGAGCAACTTGATAATAACGATCAATGCCGCCCATCATCAGCAGTTGTTTGAACAACTGAGGGGATTGTGGCAACGCGTAAAACTCACCTGGGTGATTTCTGCTAGGCACCAGGTAGTCTCGAGCGCCTTCGGGAGTCGCGCGAGTCAGCATCGGTGTATCAACTTCTATAAAACCATCGCCTTCCAACGCGTGTCGCAACTGACGCACCACCCGTGCACGCAGACGTAACCTTGCTTGCATTTCAGGGCGACGAAGATCGATGTAGCGATAACGCAGACGATTTTCTTCAGAGACATTGTTGTCATCAAGCTGGAACGGTGGTGTAGCAGCACGATTAAGTATCTCCAGTTCGTAACCCAGAACTTCAATCTCGCCAGTGGTCATATCCGAATTGACGGTGCCCTCAGGTCTGGCCCGAACTTTGCCAGTAATCCGCACAACAAACTCGTTCCGCACCTCTTCGGCAAGCACAAATGTCTCCACTCGATCTGGATCAAAAACAATCTGAACGAGACCTGTGTGGTCGCGTAGATCAATGAATATGACGCCACCATGGTCGCGTCGGCGGTGAACCCAGCCGCATAATGACACTGTCGTGTCGAGCTGTTCTCGGGTGATAACACCACAGGGGTGTGTGCGCATGAAGACCTCTAACGGCAAAACAGACAATTGTAGATAGTTATCTTGCCCGCAACCAGCGATAATCCACATCGTTTACATCGTCAAAGGAAAATTAATGTCCAACTTTCATGTCTATGGTGTCGGAAATGCCCTAGTTGATCTCGAATATGAGATCCCGGAATCACTTTTGGGTGAACTGGGAATCGACAAGGGACTCATGACCCTGATTGAGGAAGATCGCCACCACGAACTTCTGGACAAGCTTTCCGATATCGAATCAAGACCCTGTGGCGGTGGATCTGCTGCGAATACAATCACAGCAGCAGCACAATTGGGATCCAATGCCTTTTACTCCTGCAAGGTAGCGGACGATGAAACGGGTAAGTATTATCTGGACGACCTCACTGCTAACGGTGTTAAAACGAACCTCTCTACCGGAGCTCTGGACACTGGGCATACCGGCAAGTGTATAGTCCTGGTCACGCCTGACGCTCAACGCAGCATGAACACGTTTTTGGGTATCACGCGGCAAATCAGCATTGCGGAGCTGGATGAAGTGTCTCTGACTTCATCCAAGTACGTCTATATAGAAGGCTACCTTGTCCCGGAAATCAATGCACGAGCAGCAGCGGTGAAAGCTCGGGAAGTGGCTGAGGCCAACGGCGTAAAGACATCAATTACTCTATCTGATGCCAATATGGTCAACTTTTTTAAGGATGGACTGCTGGAAATCATCGCCAACGGCGTGGATCTGGTTTTCAGCAACGAAGACGAAGCCAAACTGATGTTCGCTGCTGATAACATCAACGACTGTGTTGAAGGTATGAAGACCATAGCCACACAATTTGCCATTACTCAGGGTGCGGGCGGTGCATTGGTTTTCGATGGAAAAAAACTCCACGATATTCCTGCACAAAAAGTCATGGCAGTGGACACCAACGGCGCAGGCGACATTTATGCCGGTACCTTTCTCCACGCGCTGACCCACGACATGCCATTCGAAAGATGCGCTGAAATGGCGGGTTTTGCAGCCACGGCTCTTATACAACAAATGGGTGCCAGGTTAACACTTGAGCAAATGCGTAATATAGGTAAGCAGTTTGCCTAGCTGGCTGCGCATACCCAACGGGTGCCCAGCGTCATTGACGCTGATAGGTATTACCGTCGCCATCTATCTGGCTCAAATTTCCACGCAGGGAGAAGTGACCAATCTGGGAGTGCTATACGGTCCTGCCGTACAGCACGGGCAGTGGTGGAGAATGATCAGCGCAGGGTTCCTGCATGGAAGTATGGTGCACATCGCTTTTAATATGTATCTACTGTTTGTTCTAGGTCCTCAACTGGAACGTCTGTTCGGAAGCCTGCGTTTTTTACTCATTTATTTTGGTGCGTTGGTGGGGGGGTCTATGGTCGTCATGTTATTCGACTGGAGCCAAGGAACGCTGGGAGCTTCCGGCGCAGCACTTGGCCTGGCAGGAGCCATGGGTGTTGCACTATATGAACGTGGGGTCCCACCTCAAAAATCACCTATTTTCGGCCTGGTTGTCCTCAATCTGGCCTTGCCTCTGCTGGTTCCTGGCATTTCATTCTGGGGTCATTTTGGTGGTATCGCCGCAGGAGCTTTTATGGGCTACTTGCTCATTTGGCTTCCGGCCAGAACCACAAGAAATCCACCACTAAACTCAACATCATTAGGCGTCACCGCCATTGTGGTTTTCGCCGCACTTGGCTTTTTCGCCGCAAAAATTGGAGGGCTATCCCTGGGGTGAAGTTACAGCTGTTCCACCGGTAGTGCTTTTAGCTATCCCTGTACTACGCTTTGCTGCATTCCTTGTTAACATCAAAACACCGTTACCTATGAGAACCAGCATCAAGTTTTCCATACGCGTAACATGGTAGTGGCAGGCTAACTGCACATACACTCTTTCATCATTTTCCATCCATTTGGGAGCTTAACGCCATGTCTGATCCGCAACTGGGTCTGAACGAAGGTGTTTCTAATCAGAAAAATCTGATAAGTGCCGTTTTGGAGGCTCTACCTCGCTCCCTTTCTGACAATCACCTTACGCAGCTGCAGGCGTTCATACCCGCCTACTACCACAATATGCCTGAGGATGATTTAGCAAGCTTTAATCCTGATGACTTGGCCGGAGCTGCATTGTCTCACTGGCAATTAGCGCGTCTATCTATAGCCGAAGCCCCCCACGTTTTGGTTTTCAACCCAACGTTTGATTCTCATGGCTGGCAAAGTCCGCATACGGTTATACAGATAGTTGCTGAGGACCAGCCGTGGCTTGTCGCTTCCACGCAAGCAGCTTTGGCAAGAGAAGGCCACACGGTCTATCACATTAATCACCCGATATTGCATGTTGAGCGAGATGAACACGGTCAATGGTTGGATATTAGTGAAACCGCCTCTGGCGAATCATTAATGCACATCGAAATCGACGCTTTAACCGATGAGCAGCAGGG
>JBLIIE010000237.1:0-5983 GCA_047634635.1 Granulosicoccus sp.
GTCTGCGATATTGGTATTGGCTGTGATGTCGGCAATGGTGTCATTGGAAGCAGTTAATGCCCTTAAAGGTAAGTCATCAATAAGTTGATCCAACGGCGTGGGCATCTTTAACCCATAGCCTTGTGCAAAGTCAACCTGCAACTCTTTGAGCTGATCCATGGTTTCATCGTCCTCAACAAATTCAGCGATAGTTTTAGCGCCAACCGTATGGCCCAACTGATTGATTGTGGACACCATATTTCTATCTACCGAATTAGTCGCAATGTGACGGACTAGTGAGCCGTCAATTTCCAGATAGTCAAATGCGCTATTTCCGACAGGTCGCTTCCTACTTTATAAATAGGTTGATAAAACATCGTGAGCCGTTCATCTTTCAAAGCCTTCCTGATAGCCTGAATACCTGCTGTCATCAGGGTGAAAATCGCAACAAATCCTATTCCTAGCAGCATTTTAGTGTGATTCTTCGGCGCGTACTGAAAGTTCATTATGCGGCTGATTTTTCCATCGAGAAAATAGCGTTTGTTCCTAATACCTACTGGGTGGATTAATCCTACATAATTAAGGTATCAACTTGAAAAGAATTCAATTCACTTTGTTTTCAATAAGTTTTTTTGAATAGGCGATTAGTCATGATTCGAATGAGAACCGATCGTGGTCCTCTAGTTCGTAAGTGAATAAGCCTCGATTATCCACCTGTTTATGTGTGCTGATTGGTACGTTGGGAATCTTGAGCAATTAACTCAGGCGAATACTCCATGTATCCAATATTGCTCTGAATCATGCCGTTTGCGGTATACCCAGTAATAAGCGCCGCTGTTGGTACTGGCAATAAAGTAGTCTCTGCGCACATCGGTATCATCCCACCATCCGTTTTCTATGCGTTCAGGTAACGTATGTAACGTCATTTTTTCTTGTATGAGTTTGGGCTCACTGAGTAACCAGACGGGTCTGGCAGGCCACTGGTCTGGAGGTTGCTGGCGCTCAAGCAGAGCAGACATCCAGGCTTTTTCGGGGCGATGATCATCACCTGGTTGAGCAGTGTATAAAGCGTCTTTTCCCAGGCGCGCGACAAGCTTGTCCAGTATCTGCCCAATGCTGCTGCTTTGTGCCTGGCTTTTCTGGAACAAATCACGCCCTTCGCGTTCCAGGCTAGCAAGCTCAGTCGCTTCAAGTGCCAGTCGTATAACTGGTGCATCCAGCTCTAATCCACCGAGTCGTTCGGTGGCAACGCGAAACAAGTGTGTTGTGTTAGCGGTAGCATCCAGAAATTTCAACGGTAACCGGGTGGCCTTGCGTTTATGGTGGAACAGCACAACATCCAGATGACGTACACCCAAATCGCGAGCCTTGAGATAGCCGCCGAGTGCCCCTAAAAGACGATTAAGAGGGAAAGCCATTGCTGCAGTATCTGGAGCTTCCAGTGGAAGGTCGACGCCTTGTGAAAAAGTTTCTGAGGCTTTATAGGCCTCTTTCGGATCTGGCAGACGACCGTCAAGTTTGTAGAGTAGTTCGGTGCATTTATTGCCAAAGCGTCTCGTTAGTGCTGCAGGAGGGATGATGCTTAGTTCGCCGAGTGTGTGAATACCAGATTGGCGCAGACCTTTTAACGTGAAGTCATCCAGCGGTAGATAACCCACGGGTACCGTTGCCAGTGTTTCGACCAAGGATTGGTTATGAATGACGGGTTCATGCATGCCTGCACGGGCAAACAGTTCGGCGGCCTTGGGGGTCGGTGCTACGCCTGTTGACACGCTGACCTGTTGTTCGTGAGCTGTGTTAACAACGTGTTGGATCAGCTCATTTAAACCTCCAAAGAGTTTAAGGCTTGCTGCTATTTCTAGCAGAATGATATCGGGTGGTTCAGGGCATACCCATGATGAGTACTGCAAGGCCCATAGCGTGAGTTGTTCAATATGGGCATTTTGTTCTGTCTCATCAAAGTCGCTGATGATCAAGTCGGGCACCAGTGCGTAGGCATTTTTCAGTGCAAGTCCGGCTTTTACCCCTTCGTTAGTTGCGCATTGGTTGCAGGCCATGATGCGCCTTCGTGGCCCTTCATGTAGCACGATAGCTCTAGGCTCATCGGCAGAGCTTTGATCCTGTCTATCTATTGGTAGTTGTGGGAAGTGCAGGGCGAGCCACATCAAGGGTTCCCCATAGCGTTTGGGATTGGCCATTCCACGCCTTGAGAATCATCAAATTCAGCCGGGTCTATGATGACGGTTTGTTCACGACCACCGCGCACTTTAATAATACTCAGTGCCAGCTGTGTGCCTATAATATCTGCCTGCAGACGCACAGCAACCGGGGAGTGCTCTTTTGCATCACGCAATGGGCGGTATACTGTTGCCCAGGTTTTACCCGTCTCGGCGGCAAGCTGCAGACGACGTTGTTTCTGTGCGCTGCTACGATCTACCCAGGCAACGACACTGGCGAATAGGCCAGCGCGTAATATTTGTTCGGCCGCCCACAGCGTATTGGCATCGTCTTTTGTATCAATGATCAACAGGCGATCAAGGCGGATACCGGCATTACTCAATGCAGGTGCATAGGGAATATGCGGTGGGTTAATAAACGCTGCCCATTGATTCTCCCTGGTTACTCGACTTAAGGCAGGTAATAACAAGCTGACTTCCCCAATGCCTTGCTGAGCGCACAGGATCTCTGTCACTCCTCCAATGCACCAACCTTGCGTGGGCAGTGCATTATCCAGCGAGGCAAAGCCTGTTGGAATTGAGTCTTCATCTGTGTATCGATCACGACCTCGCCATAGCGCTGGTTGTGATTTCAACAGGGCATCTAGAGCGGGATCCATGGTGTTTGAGCTAATGCAAAGTGTGAATGCCTTTTTATTGTTTCAAAGGCTTCCATGCTTTTTTGCAAAAGAACATTCGTCTCTTAGGAGTCGCGTCGTAACACGCCCACATAGACACCTTCTATGTGGAAGTCATCTTCGCGTAGATCAACGCGTATGGGTTCGAATTCATCATTCTCTGGTAGCAAGGTGACGATATTACCGCGACGACGAAAACGTTTGACAGTTACTTCATCATTAACCCGTGCCACAACAATCTGGTTGTTCTCAACATGCTCTGTTGCATGCACGGCCAGTAGATCACCATTAAGGATGCCAACGTCTCGCATACTGGTACCGTTAACGCGCAGCAGGTAATCAGCGTGCGGGTAGAAAAGATCAGGGTCGACAGGTAGATACTCTTCTACGTTGGATTCAGACATGATGGGCTCGCCGGCGGCGACCTGGCCAACCAACGGTAGACCGTCTTCTTCGAATAGAGTGATCACGCGTATACCCCGCGAAGTCCCCGGGATAAGTTCGATGGCGCCTTTACGCTCTAGTGCGCGAAGATGATCATCGGCAGCAGTGGGTGAGCGAAAACCAAAATGGTCACAGATATCAGTACGTGTCGGGGGGAAACCAGTACGTTCAATATGTGACTGAATCATACGCAGAATTTCCTGTTGCCGTTTCGTAAGATCCTGCATGAGACATTATCCGTTCGTTATTGAGTCCTGAGTATATTTACAGTTGTGTTGGAATGCAACTGTTCTTACTACGAGGCGTAGTCTTGCACTACATTAGCCTGTGAGTTGCTGTTGCTGCAAATGCCAGGCCCATATAACTGATAGCAAACCCAGTACTGAAACACCGAGCATCATTAATAGCAGTACGGTTGACGCCCCACTTTCTGGAAGAACGGCACCTGTAAACATTGACAGGGGTGCTCCGATCGCCACTGTGATAGCACCACTAATACCGACAGCGCCTCCTGCCAGGTTTGGTCGTATGGACATTGTCTGTGCATTGCTACTGGGAATGGTCAAACCATTACCCAGTCCGACGAAAACAATGCTGCTGAAGAATAGCTCTGCTGATAGAACATCAAACAGGATGGCCAGGCAACCCACGGATAGACCTAAACAGGCCACTAAACGGCCTGCCATCATCAAGTAGACAGGTTTGCTGGAAGTGGCAAAGCGCCCGGATAGAAAGCTGCCAAACATAAATCCGGCAGTACCGCTGGCAAAGTAGAGTCCCAACTCCGTGGGTGAAATACCAAATTCGGATTCAGCTACTAACGGTGCACCGGTGAGAAAAATGTACAGGGTTGTTGTGGAAAATGCGGTGCACAAGGCATAGGCCCAAAAGATCGGCTCTTTTATGAGGTTTAACAGTGTGTCGCTGCTATCTGCTGCGTTGTTAGCGACAAGTTTTTTTGTTTCACCCAGATCAAACCAGCACCACAAGAAAAGGGTGAGCCCTGAAAGACTGAGAAAATAGAAGTTGGAACGCCAGCCGAATGCGCCATCCAGCACTCCCCCCAATACAGGTCCTAGCATGGGTGCCAATGCCATGGCCATACTGATATACCCGATACGACTCGCTGATTCTTGCTCGGTGGTGGTGTCGCGAACAATGGCCATGGATAGGACATAGCCTGCAACCATCGCTGATTGCAGCATTCTGAAAAACAGGAATCCCCAGATGTTGGTTGATAATGCACAGAGCAGTGATGAGAGGGTAAATATAAAAAGACCGCTCAGTAGCACAGGGCGTCGGCCAATACGATCAGATAAAGGGCCAACAATGAGTTGCACAATGGTCATGGCAGCAAGGTAGGTGCCCACTGATAGACTGACCAATGTGTAGTCCGTCTGCAGGTCGGCAGCTATGCTCACCAGTGATGGCACAAACATGTTGAGTGTCATCGTCGATAAAGCTGTCACCAGAATCAATGTAAGTAGGTGTGGCTCTGACCTGCTTTGATGGGGCTGGGAAAACATGAGTTAACCATGAGTGCTAGACACGATAATGGCATCTTAATTACACCCAGTGGCGTTTCGTATAAAAAACGGGTGCTAGCTGAGATTGTGGAATGCTGTTGGTAAATCTTTAAACGACTATCGACAGCTCCAAAAAAGACCCGATAAGCTGATTGGTGGCTGACAGGCACGTCGAAGCTGGTCACAATGCGTCCCTATCCTCCAGACCAACTGAAGACCATGAGTGATCCACAATCTCGTTTCCCGGTACCACCGTTAGATTCTCTGCCAGAGGACATCCGCGAGCGCATAGAATCTGTTTCTGAAAAGTCAGGATTTGTTCCGAATGTATTTCAAGTGATGGCACACCGTCCTGATGAATTTCGTGCATTTTTCAGTTATCACGATGCACTGATGGAAAAAGACAGTGGTTTGTCCAAAGGTGAGAGAGAAATGATCGTTGTGGCGACCTCGGCCATGAACAGCTGCCTGTATTGCGTCGTGGCGCATGGAGCTATTGTCAGAATTCGTGAGAAAAACCCACGTTTGGCTGATCAGTTAGCAACCGATTACACCCGGGCTGAGATTACTCCACGTCAAATGGCCATGCTTGATTTTGCATGTCTGGTTTGTGATTCAGCTGCTGAGGTGTCGGATGACGACTTTGCCGAACTAAATGAGCATGGCTTCAGCCGCGAAGACATCTGGGACATCGGCGCGATCGCTGCATTTTTTGCGTTATCCAACCGAATGGCTGGCCTCACTGACATGATGCCCAATGACGAATTCTACGCACTAGGCCGCGAGCCAAAATCGGCAAAGCCCCGCCTAGTCAAGTAACGCATTTTAAAGGGGACGGAGGAGTTTTAACTTAAAGGGGACGAAAGGGGACGGAGGGATTAAAGTTAACTTAAAGGGGACGGAGGGATTAAAGTTTAATCCCTCCGTCCCCTTTAAATGTTCCCTTTTCAGCTTATAAATTCTTTAATAAATTCGCCATCTCAATCGCAGCCATTGCAGCTTCTGAGCCTTTGTTACCAGCCTTGCTCCCAGAACGCTCGATGGCCTGTTCCATGGTCTCTGTGGTTATTACGCCGAATGTTGTGGGTACGCCGGTTTGCCAGGCTGTGTTTCCGATACCTTTTGTTGCTTCGCCTGCAATGAGTTCGAAGTGAATGGTGCCACCGCGAATCAGAACACC
>JBLIIE010000238.1:0-5949 GCA_047634635.1 Granulosicoccus sp.
GTTCGGGCTCTGCTCAGTTGATCGGCTCTGCAGGTCTTCGGGATACCGTAGTCGCTATCGATGCAGGCCATGGTGGCAGAGATCCGGGCGCCATAGGTCCACGCAATACTTACGAAAAAGACATTACTCTCGCCGTAGCAAAAAAATTGTACCAACGGCTATCGGCTCAACCCGGCATCAAACCGGTGATGGTTCGGGAGGACGATGTGTACGTTGGGCTTCGGGAGAGGATGGCTATTGCGCGTAAACACGGGGCAGATTTATTCGTATCTATCCATGCTGATGCTGTTAAGCGCAGTGCTGCGAAAGGAAGCTCTGTATACACTTTGTCAATGGGTGGGGCTTCGTCTGAAGCTGCCGCTTGGTTGGCCAACAGCGAGAATCAATCTGCTGCGCTGTATGGGGAAGTGATGCTTGATGGCATGGATGATATCTTGAGCCAGACTTTGCTGAACCTTACTCAAGGTTCGACCATGGAACGAAGCATGGAGGCGGGCGCCGACATCCTCACTGAGCTTAAAACTGTGGGCTACATTCACAAGCCATCGGTTGAACACGCCGCATTTGCTGTTCTGAAATCGCCCGACATTCCTTCCGTTTTGGTAGAAACAGCATTTATTTCGAATCCGGAGGAAGAAAAAAGACTTAAAAGCGCCAAATACCAAGAGAAACTGGCTCACTCGATAGCACGTGGCATCGTAAAATATCTGGTACGAAGGGCTCCAGAAGGAACCTATCTGGCGGCTCAGCGGCGAAAACAAGGTTGAATAAATTGATCGTCAGCGAGTGCAGTCCAACTCCAAGAGGCGCATAATAGGGGACGTTTCCCGGAGACCTGGCAGCAGGCTTCAGTGCCAGAATCGATGCCCATGCCAACCATTCAGCAGCTACCCGATCACCTTATCAACCAGATTGCCGCTGGTGAGGTAGTGGAACGACCGGCTTCTATCGTCAAAGAGCTGGTAGAAAATTCTCTTGATGCTTCTGCCACTCAAATCCACATTGAGCTTGAACAAGGAGGGCTTGACCGCATCCGAGTGCGTGATAACGGATGTGGTATCGAAGCCGCTGATTTGCCTCTGGCTTTGAGCCGCCATGCAACCAGTAAAATCGCTTCCATGGAAGATTTATGGGAAGTGGAAACATTGGGGTTTCGAGGCGAGGCCTTACCCAGTATCGCGTCTGTTTCGCGCCTCACTGTTGCCTCGCGGACGGCATCTTCCGAGCATGGAGCAAAAATAGCTTACCAGGCTGATGGCACAATGCGCCATGAGCCTGCACCCCACCCTGTTGGCAGCACTGTGGACGTTGCCAGTCTTTTCTACAACGTTCCGGCACGACGAAAATTCATGCGCACACCTCGCACTGAATTTTCCCGATGTGAAGCCGTCGTCAAGACCCTTGCCATGGCACAACCGCATTGTGCAATGAGCTTGACACATAACGGCAAAGTGACCTTTGAGTGCAAGGCTGCCAGTGACTGTGAAGCACAGAACCAACGCATAAGCCGCATATTAGGGAAGGGCTTTGGTGAGTCTGCGCATGCTGTACTTCTAGAGGGTGCTGGACTTGTGTTGTCAGGGTGGATTGCTGATCCAGCTTTCTCTCGCTCGCAGGCAGACATGCAGTATTTTTATGTCAACCGGCGAGTTGTTCGTGACAAAGTCATATCGCATGCCGTAAAGCTCGCCTACAGTGATTTGATATACCACCAGCGTTATCCAGCTTTCGTTTTGTTTCTGCAAATGGATCCCACAGCTGTGGATGTCAATGTACACCCTGGCAAACAGGAAGTCAGATTCAGGGATAGTCAGCTTGTTCACAGTTTTATTAGGAGATCCATAAAGGATTTTCTGGGTGCCATCACTCCAGAGGATGCCATGCAATCAGCGGATATCACGTCCTCTGATTTGTCATCATCAATTGGGCATGAGCCAAGCAGCAGGGGGGCTAAAAACGAGGCTTATTCACAGCCACCTCATCAAAGGCCGATGCCACTGCAGGTACAAGAACAATTTAATGCAATGACGCGTCTTGGCGCGGCGGGTCGGGGACCCATTCGGGGACCCATTCGGGCTCCTGAACCGATTAGCCCGTATTCGGTTCGTACGGATGTGCCTTCTGCGATAGAACTGTTGGATTCTGACGAGTCTGTAATTCCACCATTAGGTTTCGCTCGAGCTCACTTGCACGGTGTGTACATTCTTTCCGAGAATCGAAATGGCCTGATTATCGTTGATGCTCATGCTGCGCATGAACGCATTACGTACGAACGACTCAAAGAATCTTACGGACAAGACTCCGTGAAGACACAAGCTCTACTGGTGCCCGTTACAGTCGATGTAAGCGAAGCAGAAGCAGATCGCTGCGAAGCTGAAGTTGAGTGGTTAAATGCATTGGGATTGACCGTTGACAGAATGGCACCCGAGCAGTTGTGTATTAGAGAAATCCCCGCCATTCTTGGCCGATGTGATGTCAGCGCATTACTCCGTGATGTGTTGTCGGACTTGATGAGCCACGATACGAGTGAACGTTTACGTGGTGCTGTGGACGAAGTGTTGTCCTCTATGGCTTGCCACGGATCCGTACGCGCCAATCGAGCATTGAGTCTGTCAGAAATGAACGCATTGCTGCGTCAGGTCGAGTCAACGCCCAATAGTGGCCAGTGCAATCATGGCAGACCGACATGGACAGCTCTGAATATGCAGGATCTTGATAAACTTTTCATGCGTGGCCGATAAATGCAGCTTGCTCCGATATTTCTGATGGGGGCGACGGCCTGTGGAAAAACGGACTTGTCTTTGTCCATAGCCAATACATTGAATGCTGAAATAATTAGCGTTGATTCCGCTTTGGTTTATCGCGGTCTGGATATCGGAACGGCAAAACCCACAGCTATAGAGCGCGTCTCGGTTCCGCATCATCTAATTGATGTCTGTGACCCATGGGATACTTATTCTGCAGCAAGATTTTCCCGAGATGCCTGTCAACTCATCAATGAGATTCAGGCGCGTGGTAAGCGCCCGCTATTGGTTGGCGGCACAATGCTTTATTTCAAGGCTCTAGCTGATGGTTTAGCCGTATTACCAGAGGCTGATCCTGTAATGCGACAGTCTATGTTGGAGGAGGCCGCATCTGGCGGTTGGCAAGTGTTACATGATGAGCTTGCACGAGTAGACTCGATTGCAGCTCAGCGGATACATCCCAATGACCCCCAACGCATTCAACGAGCGCTTGAAGTCTATCGTTTGACAGGCTCACCCATGAGTATGTTGCAGCAGGAAACCCGTTCACCACTCACAGAAGCACCAATTAAGTTTGCTCTGGCGCCGAACGACAGAAGTTGGTTGCACGAGAGAATTGAGCGGCGTTTCAAGATAATGATCGATGCAGGATTTCTGGATGAGGTGCGCTCATTGCAGAAAGATTCCCGAATTCATTCAGACCTTCCTGCCATGCGAAGTGTTGGCTATAGGCAAGCGCTGGAGTATTTACTAACAACGGATGCAGCAAGTGATTCGAAAAAAAACGAATTGAAATGGGCTGATAGAGCGATAGCGGCAACTCGCCAGTTAGCCAAACGACAACTTACCTGGATGCGATCAATGGAAAATGTTCACACCATTGTCTGCGATAGCCTTTCGCTAGAAGAACAGCACAGCACCTTATGTACAATCTTAATCAAGAAAGAGAATACCAAGCATGAATAATTTGCCTTCCGATATAAATTTACCATCAATGGTTGGGCAAATTGGTAATACAAGGCTAGTGCCTATACAAAGAATTGCCGCTAATACTCAAGGCAATCGAATATTTGGCAAACTCGAGGGGGATAACCCTGCAGGATCTGTAAAGGATCGTCCCGCGGCCAATATGATTTTACAGGCACAAGCTCGTGGCACCATAAAGCCGGGGGACACACTGCTTGAAGCAACCAGTGGGAACACTGGGATAGCGCTAGCTATGGTTGCTGCCACGCTGGGATATAAGCTTAAGTTGCTAATGCCGGACAACATGACTGACGAACGTAAGTCTCTGATGACCGCATATGGCGCAGAGTTAATTCTGGTAACCGAAAAGCAGGGGATGGAGTACGCCAGAGATCAGGCAGCTGAAATGGCTGAAAATGGCTACGGAGTTGTCCTTGATCAGTTTGCTAACCCTGATAATTGGAGTGCACATTATCAAAGCACAGCACCAGAGATATGGGAGGCGACGAACGGGCTAATAACGCACTTTGTCAGCTCAATGGGCACCACTGGAACTATCATGGGAGTGTCTCGATATTTAAAAGAGAAAAACCCTGATATTCAGATAATCGGTGTACAGCCCGAAGAGGGATCCAGTATTCCGGGTATCAGACGTTGGCCAGAAGCCTATTTACCGAAAATATACGATCCTTCACGAGTCGATCAGATTCTTGATGTCAGTCAGCAGAATGCAGAGGATATGGCTCGGCGTTTGGCTCGCGAGGAAGGCATTCTGTCGGGAGTGTCGGCGGGTGGTGCGTTGGTGGCTGCGCTGGAGTTACAACGAAGTTTGCATGATGCTGTGATCGTGACAATCGTGTGCGATCGAGGCGATCGTTACTTATCAAGTGGCTTGTTTCCGTCAAGCTAGGACGGGTTTTTATTCAGGACCTCATGCGCAGAGCCGTTAGTTCAGCATTAGCGCTACGAGAGCATGAATTCTACGTCGATTCCGGCAACATTCAACTCGTCTCCGCTGTGCAGCAGGACAGGTTCATCGCCAATGGCATCTTGGTTCAACGTAGGACGGTCAACACTATCGTCACTTTCGATATGCATCAAAAAATACCCGTCAGGTTTGCGCATAATTGCTGCAATCTGAATACCGGGTCTTCCTAACGTTGTAACTGGTTTGTCGATAGGAAGGATTTGGCCTGATTTTGCACCATTCTTTATTTCGATTACCGCACCTTTTGATGTCACAGGCGGTGAATCGAGCTCGTGCATCGGCGGTGCGTC
Source organism: Granulosicoccus sp. (assembly GCA_047634635.1). Taxonomy (GTDB): domain Bacteria; phylum Pseudomonadota; class Gammaproteobacteria; order Granulosicoccales; family Granulosicoccaceae; genus Granulosicoccus. The sequence continues at coordinate 4,989 of JBLIIE010000238.1, forward strand.
GTCATCGTCACTGCTAAACGATTTCGAATCAATTCCGTCTAACGGGTGCGGCTCAATGTCGCTACTGAAGTCAGCGATTATTGGAACATCATTATCACTGACTTGGGAGCTGCCGATGGCATCTGCTTGGATACTATCGTGATCATCTGCATGAACAGCTTCAACGGCGCGTTCGTGGGCACTGTCATCGACATTCTCTAAAGACTCAGATGGCGACTGAGCGAATAATCGAGCGTCTTCGTCAAAAGACATTTCATCTGAGTCTGTAAATTCAGGAATACCTGCCATTCTATCGACCGAAAAATCCATTGAGTCATCATTGGTATCTGCTTGCTGATTATCAACTTCATCAAAATCTTCTTTCGCGTCTAAGCTGTTTGCGGACTCAGAAAGAATAATGCCGAGCCTGATTTTGCCTAGAATTATGTCATCGCCACTTTGAACGGTTCGTCGTTTGACAATTTCCCCGTTGACGTAGGTACCGTTGGTGCTGTTTAAATCTTCGAGAAAGGCCTTGCCGTCTTCTAGGCAAATTTTGGCGTGCTTGCCGCTAATTGATCGGTTAGGGATGGCCACATCATTGTCTGAGCGTCTACCAATACTGATGACCTCATGCCCAGACTCGAACTCGAATTCATCAACTTCATTGTCTTCGTGGGTAACGATGATTGTTGTCATGGGTAATCTCTTAGGGCTCCAGGCGCATAGTATTGAATCGATTTGTGACGAGACACACAGATGCAGATTACAAGTATTGGTTTTTCTACGGTATTCGTCAACCGTATTTGTGCCACACGCGGTTAGGATCACAGCAAAGGCGTAATAAATTTGCCCCAAGTCGAGGTAAACGGGGGTGTCTTATCAACCTGAGTGACTTTCGTCGACATTAATCGACAATGTGATGCCCGGGTGAATGAGGTCAGTGGTCAACTCATCGCCGTTAACATCCTGAATATTTTTA
>JBLIIE010000239.1:0-5911 GCA_047634635.1 Granulosicoccus sp.
TTTCTATGGATCGCCAGCATGGCGTTCAAGAAGCAGATAGATATACTGATGATGAAAATCATCGCCACACCCACCTGGTTCAATTTTGAAAAGCTGTTTGTCTCCAAAGAAGCCACTTTTCTTAACGACCTTACTAATTCGGCGATTGTTGCGACAAGTTCAACAGCACTTGTGCTGTTAATTGCCAGCATGGCAGCATTCACATTGCGTCGATTGCAAGTGCCTTCCTGGATCAATCACGCCATTCTTTTCTGGGTGATTATATTCCATATGCTCCCGCCAATCACCTTTGTAGGATCGTGGTTCGTCATGGCTAATTCAGTGGGACTGTTCAACTCTCGAATTGCATTGATTCTTGCCCATACAACGATGAACATCCCTCTGGGTATCTGGTTGATGTCAACATTCATCAATGAGGTACCACGCGAACTACAAGATGCAGCAAGAGTTGACGGCTGCAGTCCAGGTGAGATCTTTCGCAAAGTCATGTTACCGCTAATCACTCCCGGCCTGTTCGCCACTGCAGTCATTGTATTTCTATTCAGCTGGAATGATTTTATTGTGGCAGTAAATCTGACTGCTAAGGCAACACAGACTGTGCCGGTATCCATAGCCACATTCTCACAGCAATATGAGGTTCGTTACGGTGAGATGGCCGCTGGTTCCTTGATTTCACTTTTACCTGCGTTAGCGCTGTCATTTTTTGCCCAAAAATTCATTGTCAGAGGACTCACAGCAGGCGCAGTCAAATGACTACACCCAGTTTGTTTATAAATATAGAGACATAAAATGGCTTCCATCACTTTGGAGAACATTAACAAACAGTTCGCGAGCGTAAGGGTTCTTAACGATATTCAGTTTGAGATTGCTGACGAGGAGATGGTCGTCTTGGTGGGACCGTCAGGCTGCGGCAAATCCACGCTACTGCGCATCATTTGTGGGCTGGAAAATGTTACATCTGGAGCTGTGCTGATTGACGGGGTTAATGTGAATGAAAAAACGCCAAAGGAGCGCAACATCGCTATGGTCTTTCAAACCTATGCGCTCTATCCGCACATGAATGTACGAGACAACATGGCTTTCTCACTTAAAATCGCGAAGGAGAATCCTGCAAAAATAGACGAACAGGTACGAAAGGCTTCAGAAATTTTGAATCTGGAGCCTTATCTAAAACGCTACCCTCGCCAACTGTCTGGTGGCCAACGCCAGCGCGTTGCCATGGGCCGGGCCATGGTGCGCGATCCAGTGGCATTTTTGTTTGATGAACCCTTGTCAAATCTAGATGCCAAGCTCAGGGTCAGGATGCGAGCAGAAATCAAGCATCTTCATCAACGACTTAAAACTACATCAGTGTTTGTCACGCACGATCAGGTTGAAGCTATGACCATGGCCGATCGAATCGTAGTCATGAATCACGGCATAATAGAACAAATTGGCACCCCACTCGAAGTCTACGATCATCCGGTTAACAGCTTTGTAGGAGGCTTTATAGGCTCTCCTTCAATGAACATCATTTCGGGTACACATATGGAAGGTCTGTTTACGGATCAACAAGGCAAGAGTATTAAGCTGGACGTGAGCGCTGAAAATGGCCCCACAACCCTAGGGGTACGACCCGAGGATATCAAGGTGGTCAGTGACAATGAGGCAACCTTTTCGTTGCGGGTTAATGTAGTTGAGATAACCGGTAATGAAACTATCATTTACGCTATGCACGGCGACACCGAGTACTGCGTACTGGCTAAAGAGCGTTTAGAGACCAAACCGGGTGACATTTTGCCAGTGGTTCTAAACGACAGCAAAGTTCACTTGTTTAAGTAATAACGTTCAAGCAATAACGGCTACTATCATTTACCGGCCTCCCAGCACTAGTCATTTCTTACTGATTCACTTCATTGTCCAGAATACGCCTCTGGATCATGTCTGTTTGCCGAAGCTGATCAACATCTGCTTCAGCCGCAGGCCCGATAGAGGGTATTGCTTCTCCTGCCTGCTCCATTCTTGATAGCAGACGGGATTTCATTTTGTTTCTAACCACGACATAAGCATCAACCGAAATTAGATTATCCAATTCATGCGGATCAGCGTGTAAATCATACAAGAATTCCTCAATATAATGATCTGACCCTGCATCTTTGTAGCCGTCTTTACCAGGAGCAACAACGCTATACTTCCAGCGAGCCGTTCTTACTGCCCGTCCAACCTGTGATTCACTTATTTGGATAAACACCTCTTCTGGCCACTGATCAGTCTGTGATCTAAGCAATGGCAAGACTGAGCGCCCCTGCACCGAATCAGGTATCGGTAGATTCGCAGCATCGAGCAAAGACGGAAAAAAATCTACGGTACTAACCAATTGCTTCACATGCCCGCCACCATTAAACCCCGGGCCACACACTGCAGCAGGAATGCGCACACAGCTTTCATGCGGCGATCGTTTGTATTCCCAGTTGCGAGTTTTAAAATGATTGCCGTGATCCGATGTAAACATCACAATCGTGTTATCCGCAATACCGAGACTCTCGAGTGCATCGAGTAATCGACCAAAGGCTTCGTCAAGCCTTTTTACCATGCCAAAATAACCACCAATATGCTGATGCGCAGTTCCACTCAAAGCTGCTAGGTCTCCAGGCAACCATCTACCGGTGTATCGCTCTTGATATCCAGGAGGTGCCGGGTAGGAGTCGGTTGTGTTCTGGTGATGAGGCTCAAGAAAAGACAAAAACAGCATGAACGGTTTGTCCCGGTTGCTATCCACGAAACGAATGCCAGCATCGGTCGTCGCATCAACTCGGTAACCAGGCAGCTTCACTCTATTGTTATCGGTATCGAACAGAACCGCATCATAAGCATCTGATACAAACTCAACGTGCTCTGCTGCGAGCCAGTATTTGTAGCCGCCGCGCTTATCAACAGGTACTGGACCCTGCTGGCCAGTAAAGTCAACGTGTACACCGCCCAGATGCCATTTTCCAATATAGCCGGTTTGGTATCCCGCACTGGCGAAACTTCTGGCAAGCGTATTCGCATTTTCTGCCAACGGGATGCCATTGCGGGTGACACCAGTTTTTGTGGCATACATACCCGTTTGCATACTGGAGCGCGCCGGGCCGCATACTGGCTGACAGGTAAACGCATTCACAAAATGCGTGCCCTCATTAGCGACACGATCAAAATTCGGCATCAGTTCGAGAGGATTTCCGTGGAGACCAGACGTGTCCCATCGTTGTTGATCGGTAAAAAACACAATGACATTAGGCGGGCTTGAAGACATAAAGATTAAGACTCCTTATTTTTTAATCACACGGTCTAGAATATTCTATTTAGCCAAACCCCTAAATGTAAGACTGTATTAGTTACGATAACACGATCAACTAACAGGTAACTCTAATACGCCAACTGTCGGTATATCCGAATACGTGGCTTCTCTGGCGGTAAGTACTTTGCTCTTTAACATTGCAACAAATCGATCTTGCAGCGGTGTGGATAAAACATTTGCCCGACGAATGATGCCTACTTTTCGTTCAAAATCATAACCCTGAAGTCGAAAACGACCACACTGTGCAAATAACGTGGCCTGGGCATTGCCTTCGGCCATAATCGTCAACATACCGTGTTCAGTCAAAAACTTTTTTAGAATTACTTCCGAGTTAGTAATGATACTGAATCGGGGCTTACTACATTGGTTAGCCAGAAAATAGTTTTCCATTGCAACGCGGCCAGCCTCCTCCAACTCCGGAACTATCCATTCGTAACGCGAAAGTTCTTCAACCGGAACGTCTCGTCCTTCGAGCGGGTGGCCTCGCGGACAAATTCCGATAAAACGATCAGACAATACATGTTCAATCGTGCAGCATGAGGTTAAGTCGTCATAACCCATGGTGTTGTACATACCCAGAAAAAAATCTATCTGATTATTCAACAAGGCCGTACGCAGGTGATTGGCGTGCTCGGTAATAATCGTAAAATCGACCAGCGGGTAGAGCTCTCGGAATTCAGTGATAGTGGCGTGGCCAAAAGCCGCGAACGGTGGCCCTATCCCTGCCGAGATACGCCCTGATGCGCCCGCTGCTAACGAAGACATCTCATCCTTGCTTTGTTCAAAATCCATCAATATGCGTCGCGCATATTTCTCAAGTGCGAAGGCAAATGTGGTTGGCTCCACGCCGCGTGCCAATCGTTTGAATAATGCCACACCATACTGACTTTCTAATGTTGAGATGCTTTTACTCATCGCTGGCTGGCTGATGTTCAGCTGCACAGAGGCCTTTAAAAGGCTCGAATTTTCGAGCACAGCAATGAAATGAGCTAATTGACGAATATTCACCTTTGGTGTACCGACAATATCTATCCACCCATGAAGAATGGATTTCCCTTGTTTTATGATATTCGCAAAAGTTATACATATCAAGAAAAAAGAAGCTTGTACCATGACTTGGGAATAAGCACATTACAACGTCTATTACCGGAAGTGGTTATGAATAAGAAACTCACTAATCTGATTATTGCAGTAATCACACTGTGACCGTTCTCACTCAATGGCACGGCCGGTGATGTCAACATGACTTTTCGGTTTAATGATCCCAAAACTAAGGAAATAGGAGCTGCCTTGAATGAGTTTGAAGCGGAGAATCTAAGTGTTGAGGTAGAATTGGAATCCTTTACATGATCCTAATCTCGAGCACATTTTTTGCGCAAATCTGCTACCGACGGGGGCAGGTTTTGTTTTACCGCCCAATCAAAACTTGCCTCTGGACTAATGGCCGAATCTTTGAAAGGATAATCCATGGCAGATGTGACACACTCCGCTGTAAACAAGCACTTTGGCAAAGGGCCAGTTCTGCATGACATCAACCTTGACGTACTGCATTGCGAGTTTGTTGATATTCTCAGACAATTTGTTGTGGAAAATCAATTTTCTTTGGGTCATTGCTGGGCTTGAAAATTTATGTAGTGGAACAATCCGGGTCGATAATGAAAACGTGTAACACCTGCGAGCATCAAGACGAGGGTTGGCCATTGTGTTTCGAAACTATGTACTTTATCGCCAAAAGACCGTTTCCAAGAACATGTGATTCGCTTTGAAGATAGCGAAAGCAGAAATCGCCAAATGAGTGAACAATGCGGCTCGGATTCTACAGATCCAAGAATTACTGGAGCGAATGCCCAGCGAGTTTTTGAGTGGTCAGCGCCAACGAGTAGCTATTGGTCGCGCGCTTTTCCAAGAACCCAAATATTTTCTGTTCGGCGAAGCCTAGTCAAATCTGGATGCCGTGTTGCGCTTGGAACAGGCAAAACTGCATAACTTACTCAACACTGCGATGATATACGTCACTCATGACCAAACAGAAGCTATGACGATGGCAGATAAAATCGTTGTTCAACGAGCTGGAAAGATTGAGAAAGTCGGATCGGCAATTAGCCTTTTTCATCATTCAATCAAGATATGTTTTGAAGGTTTTTTCGGTTCACCTAAAATTATTTTTCTAACAGGTACCGTCTATAGGGTCGATGTGCAACATCTGACAATTAGTACCTTGGACGCTGTGCAAACTGATATTCCGGCATCGTCTACTAATGTCACCATTGAGCGTACGATAACCCTCGGTATCCGCCCAGAGCACATAAGTATTGAAAACGACGACACCCAAAACGTATTTTCACTTGAAATCTTCGTTAAGGAGACACTTGGAGGTGAAACCGTTTTGTATGGGCGAGACCGCGATAATCCAAAATTAGTACAGAAAGTGCCAGGTAATATTGCAAAGCCCACTGGCACTACCATCCACATTGGCATCAATCCAAACCCCTGTTATATTTTTTATCAAAGCGGCACCGCTTTGCACAGATTACATCGCTGAGACTATATGCACAAAAATAACGTTGTGTGGCTTGATGGTGGCAAATCACA
>JBLIIE010000240.1:0-5819 GCA_047634635.1 Granulosicoccus sp.
GCTGAGTGGATAATGTTATATGGTCAATTGAAGAGAATTAAGGTTCGCCTGTCCTTATTCGCTTTATTTTTTACTGGGAACATAACAAATGAGATGGATCAAATATTATTGGAACTTCACCGTGACACATCGAATGGTAATGCAGGGAATATGATTCTAGAGTAGGGACCTTCAGTCCAAAGAAGTTAAGTTGTTTTCGCCTCAATAAGACTTCGTAACTGTTTAGAATCATTAGCTTCCCAGCTGGATACCCATTCTGGAATATCATCGGCAGGCATAGGGCGAGCAATGCCATAACCCTGCGCCAACTCACAACCCAGATGTAATAGTGCTTCGCCATGAGCAATAGTTTCCACACCCTCAGCAATCACTTCACGCTGGAATGCCTTAGCTAGTCCTACAACGCTTTTAACAATCGCCAAATCGTCGATATCTTCTAACATGTCACGCACGAAGCTCTGGTCGATTTTAATCAAGTACGCTGGTAGACGTTTGATATGGGTGAGTGATGAATAACCAGTACCAAAGTCATCCAAGGAAAAGCGTACGCCTAGTTCATGGCAAGCATTCATGGTGTCAATCACCTGGCTGATGTTACTTAACTCACTGGATTCTAATATTTCCAATTCTAAATAGTGCGGGTCTATTTCAGGATGCGCTGCTAACAACGCTGTTAAGCGAGTGGTGAAGTTACCTTGTTGTAATTGATAGGCACTAATATTGACACTGATAGGCAGATGTAACCCCATGCTTAGCCATTGGCTTATTTGAATTAGTGCAGTGTCTATGACCCATTCGCCCAATTCCAGACTAATGCCATGACCTTCTATCACAGGAATGAAATCTAAAGGTGGGACTAAACCACGGGTAGGATGCTGCCAGCGGATTAACGCTTCTACGCCGATTACTTTGCCAGTGTGCATATTCACCTTGGGTTGATAGTGCAGCACAAACTCAAGCCTACCCATAGCCGAACGAACATCGCCTATACTTTGCTGCAAAATCTTGATCGCGCTATCTTGGGCTGCATCAAACAGTTGATAGCGGTTCTTACCTGATTTTTTAGCTGCATACATGGCTTGATCGGCATGACGCATGAGTTGGTCTGCGTCTGCACTGTCTTGTGGATAGAGGGTGACACCAATACTCAATGAAACTTGCACTACGGCATCACCCACAGTAATTGGTTCAACAGTAGTCTTTAGCAGTCGTTTTAATATTGGCTCACTATCTTCGATTTTTTCTAAATCAACCATGATAGCGACAAATTCATCACCGCCAACACGGGCCAGCGTATCACATTCTCGCAAAGCTTCTTTCATTCGATTTGACAGTTCGACGAGAAGCTCATCCCCGAGTTCATGGCCGTAGGTATCATTGACGACTTTGAAGCCATCTAAGTCCAGATAGGCAACGGCTAACGACCGATTGCTACGTTTACACTGCATTATACCTTGGTTTAAACGGTCTGCCAGTAATACTCGGTCAGGCAGACCGGTCAGTGGGTCGTGATGGACAATATGTTTTAGCTTTTCTTCGGCTAGTTTACGCTTGGTAATGTCAGCTATCGCGACGAGGCAGTCCGTCTCGGTTGCCCCAGTATTAGCTTCAAGGCTAAACCAAAAAACCTGCTTGCCAACCTGAACCGATATCTCACAGTTTTGCCTTTCACCCTTGTTGAAAGCTTTTGCTAGACAGTCGCTGAACATCACCCGATGCTCCAGGTTTACGTAGATTAAAAACCGTCGCCCAGTTAATGATAAACGGTCAAGTCCCAGCAGGTTAGCCCCCTGCAAGTTGACCTGGGTGATCTTGCTGCTGGAATCAAGGATAAAATAACCTATCGGCGCAAAATCAAAGAGCTCAGTGTAGCGGTGCAATGCTAGACCTTCAGCATCACTTGCCTCGCGCAGCGCTTCGTTTTGCATCTCTAGCTCAATTTGGTGAACTTGCAGTTCGTGGAGCAGTTTGTGCGCATCCTCCACCGGTAGTTCAGAGGCCTGCTTCGCCTTGGCTTGCAGGCGCGTTTTGGCAATTCGGCGCAGCTCGTCGTTCGTAGGTTGGTTCACTAAGTATGTTTCCTTACTCTGCTAAGATTTAAAATCTGCCTTTACCGGATCCACACTCCGGCAGCCTGGTCTTTTAATCGTTTTTCCAATATTGACTGAGTGGTGTTCAGCACGGTTTCCAGCGTTTTGGCGGTATTTAGCTCTGTCGTCTGATCGGTATAGCTGCCTTGCAGCACAGCTAATGCTTCGCGTAACGTCGCATCAGTCAGCTCGCGACCGGTGACATTATAGCCAATGGCATATATGTCTTCCCCGTTGACAAAAGAACGAGCGGTCCATTCGAGCCACTTATAGGAGCCGTCTTTGCATATATAACGATTTTGAAATTTTATAACCGATATTCCCCTTGCTAGATTCTCAACTTTATCTAGCGTCGCTTTTTTGTCATCGGGATGAACGAAGTTGACAAAAGGCTGAGCAATTAACTCTTTTTCAGAAAACCCGAGCGTTTCAGTAAATGCAGGACTAACCTTCTTGAAAGTACCTTCAGAAGACGCAATGCAAACCAAGTATGCTGATAAACTAAAAAATCTCTCGAGGACTACCAGACTCTTCTTCAGCTCTTTCTGGACCTTTTCAAGACCCGCTTCCACCTGTTTACTGTTGGTGACGTCGACAAAGGTAATCACCACGCCATCAATTATGTTTTGCTGAGTACGGTACGGCATGATGCGGACTTTGAACCAGAGTGCATCTTTGGTCATCACCAGCTTTTCAATGAACACCAGCGTTCGCAATACCTCTCTCATATCCTTTTGCAGCGCGGTATAATCCAGCTCGCTCACCACATCGGAGAGTGGGCGCCCCACATCGCTAAGAATCAGTCTGAACAGGTGGGTGGCGTACTCGGTAAAGCGTCGTACATTTAATCCATTATCCAGAAACACGGTGGCGATTTCTGTACTGTTCAGCAGGTTCTCCATGTCGTTGTTGACCCAAGACAAGTCTTCCACCTTGGATTGCATTTCAGCGTTGACGGTGTGCAGTTCTTCATTGAGCGATTGCATTTCTTCCTTGGAGGTGGTTAGTTCTTCGTTGGTAGACTGCAGCTCTTCGTTGGTCGATTGTAGTTCTTCATTGGAGGACTTGAGCTCCTCCTGCGAAGATTGCATTTCTTCACGCAGAGATTGCATTCGTTCATGGCTCTGCTGAAGTTCTGGCTCCATTACTTTTTGATTGGCACCCGCCTCAGATTGCTTTTTGAGAGCTTTTACGGGGGGAGTAACATCAGTAAAAATCACCATCAACGAGCCGCTTAATGATTCTGGGGTGGTCAGCACCTGCACCGTTAGATTAATGGTTCGTGTGCCACCGTTGGTGCCTACGATTAAACTCGGTACATTCACGGGTTCACTTTGGCGTTGCGCTTTCTTCATGGCAACTCCAAGCTCGTGCCGCAAGCCCTCGCGTGCCATGGCGTATAGGTTCCAGTTAGCCTTGCCCGCTGCGGGTTCAAGATATTTCCCGGTACGGCCATTAATATAGAGTATGTCACCGTCGGCATTGGTCATCACCGCTGCCGGAGCATAGTTTTGAAGCAAAATCTGGTCTGCCAGACCTTGAATATTGGGGGGGGGCGTTGTCATAGTTTGGGTTATATGTGTTAGGGTTTTTGCTTCGATTGTGATCGGAATTGTTCTAATAGGGAATTCGACCTCAGTCATCAATAACGGGGTATCGATGCGACTGTAGATTTTTGAATTATTCTCGACTGGCTTAAATAACCTACTGAAGTCACCGACGGTCTCGGAAGTGCCCAGCATCAGAGCGCCCTGCGAGATCAGTGCGAAGTGGAGCAACGGAATGAGCCGCTTCTGCAACTCTGGCCCAAGATAGATTAACAAATTGCGGCAGGTGAGTATGTCTAGTTTGGTAAATGGCGGGTCCCTGATGATGTTCTGCGGCGCAAAAATCACCATCTCGCGGATTTCTTTGTTGATGCGATAGCCATTGCGGTCTTTGGCAAAGAAACGATCGATGCGCTGCGGCGAGACATCGGATTCAATATTGGCGGAATAAAACCCCAACCGAGCCTTATCGATAGCATCTTCATCCAAATCAGTGGCAAATATTTGAAGCTTGAACCGCCCTTGCGGCTTCACTTCATCCAATGCTTCCTTGAACGCCATGGCTAGTGTGTAGGCTTCTTCTCCGGTGGAGCAGGCTGGCACCCAGGCGCGCATTTCTTTGCCTGCAGGATACCTAGCCAGCATGGTGGGTAAAACTTTGTCGCGTAATTGCACCCACACTGGCGGGTCGCGGAAGAAATTGGTGACACCGATCAGTAGCTCTTTGAACAGCAAGTCCTGCTCTTGAGAGTTCTCACGTAGATAGCGCACATAGAAAGCGATCTTATCAATCTGATTCAGTTCCATGCGTCGCTCAATGCGGCGATTGATGGTGTTGTCCTTGTACAACGAGAAGTCGTTGCCGGTACGGTCGCGCAACAGAATGATGATCTGTTCATATGCACTGTGAGATTCAATCTTCAATATTGGTTTTACTGTGGTTTCAATGCCGCGGGCCGATGGATTGAGATACGCCAATAAACGTTTCGGTAGATCTTTAACAGGACATACAATATCGGCCAACTCGGCGTCAACTGCACTACGGGGCATCGAGTCATATTTGGCAGATTCGGGCGACTGTACCATCGACAGACCTGCATTTTTTTTGATAGCACGCAAGCCCAAGGTACCGTCGGAACCCATGCCCGAGAGGATAATTCCAACCGCGTGTTCGTGTTGATCAACTGCCAGCGAGCGAAAAAAGAAATCAATCGGCAGTCGCAAACCGCGTGGGGCCACCGGGTCTAACAGAAACAGCACCCCGTGTAATATCGACAAATCTTTGTTGGGTGGAATCACGTACAAGCAGTTCGGCTTAACTTTCATACGATTGCCGGCCTGCGTTACTTTCATTGAGGTAGCACGCTGCAGTAGCTCGGGCATCATGCCTATGTGGGTCGGGTCGAGGTGCTGGATGACGACAAAGGCAACGTCTGATGGCGTGGGAAAGTGAGCTAAAAATTCCTTAAGTGCTTCCAAGCCGCCGGCAGAGCAACCGATGCCAACAATAGTCAGTATTTTCTTTGCAGCCGCAGTAGATTTTTTTATTGATTCGACTTTAGGTTTTATTTCAGAAGCCAATTTCTTTTTCATAAATCAAATACTCTGTGGATTTATTATTATTATTATTATTATTATTATTATTATTTACTATAGATAAATCGAGTCAATAAAGATAGCCACATCTGTGTTGCACAGACTGGTACGATTATCATTTAGATTAACACAAGTCATACACAAGAGCAGGTTTCTTTATCTCGCAAACCGTTATGCGACTGCTCAAAAGCTTATTGAAAGTTTCATAGTCAGTCGGATTATCCAATTTAGTCGTTTAATCTTATCGCTTACTCAACGCTTCCTTAGTGAGCTTATCGCTATCGCGGTATAATTGTTTTTTTAAATCAATAGAGAGACAGTTTGAACAAATCTAATAATAATGGCACTACAAAACATTTGAAAAATATTGGGCAGGGCCTAAGCGATTTATATTCTCACATTCTGAGTTTAATGTTTAAGAGACGCCATTTTCACGCGCTGTTAAAATTTTTACTTATATTGGTTGGTCTTTCGATGAGCTTCGCCATTTTATTCCAAATGTTGATGACTTATGAAGGACAGCAGCACTCTTGGATAGCTGGACTTTACTGGACTATGTCGACAATGTCGACGCTTGGCTATGGCG
>JBLIIE010000241.1:0-5814 GCA_047634635.1 Granulosicoccus sp.
TAACAGGGCAGCTCGCTGATGAGATTGTCGTGGCAACTGGCGACTATGTGTACAAGGACGAAGAGGGATATTTCTACTTTGTATACCGTCGTGATGACATGATCAAAACTAGTGGTTTCCGAGTGTCGCCTTTTGAAATTGAATCGGTCGTAAAGAGGAATCTTCCGCAAATTGATCAGTGCGCAGTTTTTGGCATAGACAATCCACAGATAGAGGAGGAGATTGTCATGGTGTATTCAGCGGCTGGTGAAATGTCTGAGAAAGAGATAGCTTTCGAGCTGAAAAAGCATCTGGCCTCCTATATGGTTCCAAGCCGTATCGTCTATCGGAAATCGTTGCCTTTGGTGCAGAGCGACCGGAATCAGATTAACAAGGAAGAACTGAAGCGGGAATTAGCAGGGGATTAAGGATAGGGAAGGGGCCTGAGAATTTAGGCTATAAGGATACGGCACAACAACGTGTGCCGTACGCAGCGGCTGGACCTGTGACAAAACTTGAAGCATGAATTTTACTCAGGCCAACATCGCTTACAGTGTCGTATCGATTGTGTTGCTAGGCGTCTAGTTTTAAAAAGTCCCCATCAATAATGAGCAGATGAACACCTTTTTCAGTAATAGATCTATGCTCGCTTAAATCATCCGAAACGATATAAGACATGCCTTCTCTTAACGTTGAGGCAGTTCCGTCTTTGAGTTCGTTTACTACCTCACCTTTAAGGCAATATACAATATGGCCCTTCTTGCACCAATGGTCAGCTTTGTAGTTTGCCGAATATTCCACATATCTGACGCGTAATGCTCCAAATTGCATTGTTTGCCAGTAAGCTAAACCTGTCTCCCCTATGTGTTCAGTTCGTGGAATATTTTTCCAGTCTATAGTCTGAAATGGGATGCCTGAACTGTGCATGCTTACTCCTGAGTTATCTTAGCCTTAACGTCGAACGGTATGTTTTCTATTCGATCGATGCGGTAGCGCAGTAGCCTGTTACCTATAGTGACAGGAATATTTTGACTTTTTCGTGAACAAATTGTGGGTTTTCAAGCTGAGCAAGATGCCCTGCGTTTGGAATAAGTTCAAACGTTGAGTTGGGTATTGCCACGTGCAGCCTTTTTCCCGTTTCAAGAGGAATCCATTCATCTTTCTCGCCCCACAGAATGGATACTGGGCATCTGATTTGCGTGTACAACGGTTCGATCTCGTCGGTGTATTTCTGATCTGCTTGTGCAATCTGCCGATAAAAGGCTGATTTACCACTTTCAGTTAACCATGGATTGATCAATTGACTAAGCTGTTTGTCATCCAAAGTGCCGTGTATTGCTCCATCTATATACGCTCGCACTATGGCTTGGTGAATGTAGTCTGGTACACCAGCAAATGCCTCTTCATGTTTCTGTATATGTGCAAAAAATGGGGATCCCCATGGCGCTAATGCCACCACATCAATTAGCTGCAGGGAACTAAAATTACAACCATGTAGAAGATGAGCTCGCAATGATACAGCTCCACCATAATCATGCGCTATGACTTTGGGTGTTTTTAAATTCCAATGGGCCAATAGTTCTGTTAGTAATTTGCCTTGAACATCCAATGAAACGTTTTGGGACGGTGATTTATCTGATTGCCCATAACCAACGAAATCGTAGTAGTGAACCCGATAGCACGTCGAGAGAACGGGGATGAGCAGGTGCCACGTGAACGATGACCAAGGTGTACCATGCACCAGAACGACATCCTCTCCAGCACCCGTAATACCATAACGGACCATGCCTTCATCAAATGAGAATTGTTCGTCTAGTTTCCAACCGTTCATTGACCAATGCTTACTCGGTTACAAGGCACAGAGTGTATCTTCTGGAATGTGAATTTCCACAACTGATTTAGTTAGATTGTGCGATAAGCGCCGTTAGTCGGCTGTCATTAATCTTTTGAATATACCGTAACCACTAGGTCACCTAAAATATCAATGCAGCACCAGCCATGATTTCGACGCTGGGGAGATAAAAGAACGCGCTGGTCGCAGTCGTCATCGGTATCTGAGAAAGTGCTGAGAAATAGAGGGTCATCGCAATGACAAGACAAAGTGTCCTAAAGAAATCTGCACCCAGCCGTGAGCTTGGAAATATCGAATACCCAAATCGTCCTGGAGCAGTAGGTACGATGATACGGCTGGCCACCGCATAGCGAGCCCAGCTTATAAACAAGAGTGAAAAATCGGAACTGAAATACTTTGCTAATCTATTGACCATGGGTATGGATAGCATTGCAATTGCCATTATAAGAGAACCAACCCTGGCAGGTCTATGAGGCAGAATAAACAAATTTCTTATTTAGGAGTTCTGCCGAACTTTTCGACTAGCCAGTCGGTCAATATGGCTGCTGAGCGTTTTCGTAGATGAGAGGGTGGTACAACAAGGCAATAGCCCTCGTTAGTCTCAACTGCTTCTGCGAACGGGCGAACTAGCCGCCCGTCAGATAGTGCATCAGCAACCAGGCGATCATGAGACATTACAAGGCCAGCCGCTTCTATAGCTGCACCAATTGTTGCAGCAATATTTGAACAAAGAGTAATAGGATGCTCAGGTGACATCTATTCACCACGCACTGCAAGCCAACGTTGCCACGTGGCCAATACTCCGGCGCAGTTCAGTAAAGGCGTGCATCGCCAGTCAACCACATCACCATGCATAGGGGCGCATACGGGTAAAAGGTTTCCTCAGTAAGACATATTGCTTGGGATGATATTGCATCAAGGTGACCGAAACGAATTTCGATGTCAGCCATGGGGGCGGTCTGCTCTGGATTCTAGATGAGCGTGACGAGGTTCAGTCTGATCCAGGGGTGTGCTTCGAGCAACGCGCCACGACGTGGCAGGAGTCGAAAAGTGGTAAACCCCATACTGCATTGTAGAGTTACGGAGCTTGAAGAGCGTGTGCCAGGAAAGGCACTAGTTCTTACTTTTAGGACCCGGAATGCTTCACGTACGGCAGGCAGATAATTTGTTGCATCTTCAGTCAAACATAATGCACAGGGACGTCGATCAACCAGTGGTTTTCCGAGAAAGTTCTCAAGACTGCGTATGTGTTGCGACACCGCTGACTGAGTTAGGTGCGGCTCTGATGCAGCTGCTGTGCAGGACAGATGACGAGCAGCCACCTCGTACGCTCGCAACCAGTTCAAAGGGGGTATAGCTGCCAGTGACATGTGCTTTTCACCTACTTGGGTATTAGCTGAGCTTATCGCAGAGTCGAATATACATCGTTTGTCAGCTAGCAGGCACTCCACTTAATCTACTCACTTAATAAATCATGCCTGCAACCAAACACCCTATGAATACCTCGTGACTAAACGTCCCAACATATCATTGGACAGAGAACGCGGAGCGCTATCTTCATGAGTTGAAAGCCATTATGGATAAAACGGGACATCACTAATGCACACTGATCCAACCGAGACGTTTTCATCTACAAACGCAATGGAGCCGGCCACAGGTGTGATGGACTCTGCGTTCACGCACAACCTTAGTGCATGTGTACCTCCTGGTGTGATTTCTGGACACTCGCTTGAGTCGATGTTGCTAGAGCTTGGCGAGCAAGGAATGCTCGTGCCACTTGCCAC
This sequence comes from Granulosicoccus sp., assembly GCA_047634635.1. Classification (GTDB taxonomy): domain Bacteria; phylum Pseudomonadota; class Gammaproteobacteria; order Granulosicoccales; family Granulosicoccaceae; genus Granulosicoccus. Next base: position 3,616 of record JBLIIE010000241.1, read on the forward strand.
GGGAACGGCATACTTCAACTACTACTGGTTGCGTGACTTCTGTCCAAGCACGATTGATCCGGAGACACAGGAGCGCATATTCGAATTTACAGAATCGGCCAATGCCCCGTTCCCAAAAATCGCAACCGTCATTAATAATTGTTTGCACATTTCGTAGCGGGTTGATGATCACCAGACAACTTTGTAGGTGAGTCTTGAACCTTTTGCGATGGCAGGTGGGTGGGCACCCGATCTTGCTGCTCTGCCATGCCGTTTGTGTACTTCAGGACACTACCCTGGGATAACACGTATCTCGATGGACGACATTCTTTCCTGTCGTTTATCATGCACGCACTTTGCTGGTGCGTTGATAGAAGAGGGTGTGGTTCTAGTGACTGCTATAGACAATAGCGACAGCGCCCTAACAAAACGGGCAGAAACATTCGGGCCTGTTACGCCTAGGGTAGACGGTTCATACTTTGATGTCCGCTTAACGATCAACCCAACTAACCTTGCGTATAGCGCTCAGGCCCTTGAGATGCATACTGATCTACCTAATGAAGAAGCAGCGCCGGGTGTTCAATTCCTTCATTGCAGAGCGAATAGCGTTGAGGGTGGACTCAGCCTTTTTGTTGATGGCGCTGCCGTCGTGGAGGCTCTGCGCGAGGAACGTCCTTGCGATTTTGCCCTTCTTTAAACTTACGATATTCCATTCTTTCGCCGTTATGGTAATTGTGACTATCGTGCCTACCAGCGACTCATTGAGCTGGGCCACACAGGCGACGTGTCCGGCGTGACCATCTCTCAGCATCTGCAGGACACGAATGGCTTGTCACAGAATGTGTTGGACGACTATTACCCTGCGATATACCATTTTATCCGAATGCTCAAGCAGGAGCGCTTCATCAATCGCTTCCGTCTATCGGCGAGTGAGTGTATCGTTTTCGATAATCATCGCGTAGTTCATGGACGCGAGTCGTTCATTGCTCATCCGGGCGACAGGCACTTGCGAGGTTGCTATGCGGATAGAGGAGCACTGCGTAGTACGTATCCCACCAACGCCTCTAGTTCATAAAGTTGGCGATGAGTAACGTTTGCTTACATACCTCCCTAATTTTCTCATAGCAACAATTGACTCTTTAAATCACCCATTCGTGATTGAGAAATTCCATGTCTTTTGCACAAAGAGTATGCATCAAAATGCGCTTGTGACTGCAAAATACTGACTGGGGAAAAATGGGCAAACACTTGTTAACATCAGTGTCTCCTTGATATCTACAGTTAGCTTATAAATTATTTACAGAGTTCTTTGGTAATAGGGTTATGGCTTAGCCACTTTCGAAGTAAATGCTTTTTTTAATATCCCAGCTTGACAGCAAAACAGAATGGTTCATCAACTCCTACAGATTTTAACAGCCTCGACTAAAATCACTTACAACGGTGGCATATCCCTCAGTACTATTGAAAATTCCATACTTTTCGGGAATATCAGCTAAATGTTGCACCGTTGCCGCATTCGATAAGTCAAAGATTGTTAGATTCTGCTGGAGTAGGGATCCAATTCCTATTCTTTGGTCTTGTGGGTATCGCGATCGTAAATGGCTCTGGATGAGTGAAGCTATAATAAAGGGGACTTATTTCCAGCGATTAGATCTCCTTCCTATCACCCTGGGTACTGGGCTAAAGCCTAATTTTTGCGCTCAAATGCTCCAAAGAAGTGACAAAAGCGCAGAGCTTCTTTAAATATGCCCCCCCCACTTGGACACGCACGTGAGACAATTCTGTGCGTCGCGATTCGACTTTTCTGGATTTGTCTCTATCTGGTGACTGGCGCTATCATTGTTTGACTGTGTGCAACGCGCCCTGCACACATTTTAAGATCAACTATTCTTAATCCCACCAGCAGCACGCACACACTAAAAACAAACTGACAGGCACCACATTGACTATTAATTCCAAGAACTGGTCCGCCCTGCTTGCCCCGTTCAGGACTGCAGACAACACCAGAGCTGTGATGGAAATCATGGTGACTGTTGTACCTCTTGTTGCACTCTGGTTAGTGCTCTGGTCACTTCTTCAGGTTGGCACCGTGCTGAGCTCTGTTGCCTTCTTGCTATTATTGGTGCCCGCTGGCGGTCTGATGGTGAGATTGTTCATTTTGCAGCATGACTGTGGACATGGCTCGATGTTCAGATCAAAATTTGCGAATGATTGGGTGGG
>JBLIIE010000242.1:0-5782 GCA_047634635.1 Granulosicoccus sp.
ACATTGGCGAAGAGTGCGAAAAAATCACGTGACGCTGCATTACCGTTCGAATCCGCCAGTTTTGTCAAACTGGCAAAGTCGGATGTTGCTGAGAGTCTTGTAGGCATCTTCTTAAAAGATCAATCCCTCAAGCGGATTGCTCGTAAGCAGAGTAAGGCTGCATTGCCTGTGAAACGAGCTGCAGTTCTGGGTGCTGGCATAATGGGTGGCGGTGTGGCCTACCAGTCTGCATCCAACGGTGTGCCTATTATCATGAAGGATATTCGTGATGAAGCACTGGATGCTGGGCTAGAAGAAGTTGGCAAGCTGCTTAAGAAGCAGATCATGCGCGGTAAGTTGAAGCCAGAAGGCATGGCTGACGTGCTTAACGCTATTCAGCCTGCGCTGAGTTATGGTGAGTTTGGTAGTGTCGATCTTGTCGTCGAGGCGGTAGTTGAAAATCCGAAAGTGAAAGCGGCGGTCCTTGCAGAAGTTGAAGGCCAGGTGAGTGACGATACAATCATCACAACAAACACATCCACCATCTCGGTAAACCTGCTGGCTAAGTCGCTAAAGCGTCCTGAGAATTTTTGCGGTATGCATTTCTTTAACCCAGTGCATTTAATGCCATTGGTTGAAGTCATTCGTGCCGAAACATCTTCAGAGGAAGCGATTGCTACAACGGTTGCCTACGCACAGTCGATGAGAAAGACGCCGATCGTTGTTAATGATTGTCCGGGCTTTCTGGTTAACCGGATTCTCTTCGCCTACTTTGGTGGATTCAATAAGCTTATTGCTGAAGGTGGTGATTTTCAAGCTGTCGACAAAGCATTGGAAGGTTTTGGCTGGCCAATGGGTCCAGCATACTTGCTTGACGTTGTAGGTATGGATACTGGCAAGCATGCGGCGGGAGTTATGGCAGAGGGCTTTCCAGATCGAATGTCCAGTGAAGGCCAAACCATTATTGATGCCTTGTATGAAGCTGATCGTTTAGGCCAGAAAAATGGCAAAGGTTTCTATCAGTACGAAAAAGATAGAAAGGGTAAGCCGCAGAAAAAACGTGATCCATCGGTAGAGGCTGTGATTGCCAGCGTGCAATCAGCTAAGGTTGAGATTGACAAGCAAGACATGATTGATCGATTGATGATTCCGATGTGCATTGAGTCTGCACGTTGTCTAGAAGATGACATCGTGAGCAGTGCATCAGAAGTGGATATGGGGCTCGTCTATGGTGTTGGTTTTCCTCCGTTTCGTGGTGGCGCTCTGCAGCATGTCGATAAGATAGGCTTAGCGGCATTCTGTGAGCGTGCTGATGAATTTTCTCATTTGGGTCCGCTCTATCATCCAACCGATAAGATGCGTGAAATGGCGAAAAGCGGTGAGACTTTTTACGACAAGAGTGCAGCGAGCACAGGAGCATCGGCATGAGCTTTCAAGCGCGTGATGTAGTCATTGTAGACGGTGTTCGTTCGCCTATGGGTCGATCCAAGGGTGGCGCTTTTATAAATGTCCGTGCGGAAAATCTATCCGCAGCCTTAGTCGATGCATTATTCGTTCGTAATCCTTCCGTCGATCGTGGTGATGTTGAGGATATCGTTTGGGGTTGTGTTAACCAGACATTGGAGCAAGGCTTTAATGTTGCAAGAGCCGTCGGTCTGCTCGCAGGTCTTCCTAAGCAGGTGGGCGCACAAACAGTCAACCGCCTTTGTGGTTCGTCCATGAGTGCACTGCACACTGCCGCACAAGGCATCATGACCGGCTACGGCGATGTCTTTGTCGTCGGTGGTGTTGAACACATGCAGCATGTATCTATGATGCATGGCATTGATATCAATCCATCAATGAGCTTACGTATGGCGAAAGCCTCCATGATGATGGGTGTGACTGCTGAGATGTTGGCCAATGTGCATGGCATTTCGCGAGAAGAGCAGGACACGTTCGCACTGCGCTCACATCAACGTGCACATGCGGCCTCAGTTGAGGGTCGTTTCGATAATGAAATTATTCCTATCGCTGGGCACGATGAAAACGGTGCGCTCAAGATTATTGAAAAAGATGAGGTCATTCGTGAAAATGCATCTTTAGATGCATTGGCATCACTCAAACCAGCATTCGTTCCCAAAGTGGGAACGGTAACGGCGGGCAGTTCATCAGCTATTGCTGATGGTGCATCGGCGATGCTTCTCATGTCAGGTGCTAAAGCGATGAGCTTAGGATTAAGTCCAATTGCACGCATACGCAGCATGGCGGTTAGTGGGTGCGATCCGGCCATTATGGGATACGGACCTGTGCCGGCATCTAAAAAAGCATTGAAGCGTGCAGGCATGACCATTGAAGATATGGATTATGTTGAACTTAACGAAGCGTTTGCTGCGCAGTCCATACCGGTTATGAAAGATCTTGGTTTATGGGATGTGATGGACGATAAAGTCAATTTGAATGGTGGTGCTATTGCGTTGGGCCATCCCTTGGGTTGTTCTGGAACTCGTATATCGACAACCCTACTTAACGTCATGCAGCAAAATGATGGCGAGTTGGGGCTTGCGACTATGTGTATTGGTATGGGGCAGGGGATTTCTACTGTATTCGAGAGATTGAAGTAGTCGTGATTTTTGACGCGGGTTGTTTTGCACTGCTAGCTGTGTAGGCAACCCGTAGTGGTTATTGAGTTGAAAAATCGAGCTACCGTTATGTTTTATATTCTGCCTGCATTTCAAATAGCTTCTGAAGACTAGCGTACCCCTATCGAGTTTCTGGCTCCTAGCGTATGGTGTTAGGCTTGTCCGTCTATAAAAATCAATTGATGATTGGGTGGAATTCCAAGTGAAGTTACTCAATATTATCCTCCCCATATTCGGCCTGATTGGCATAGGGATGTTGGGGGGCGCAGGTTATTCTTATAACAATACCAACCAATTTATTGATCAGTCTATTAAAACTGATGGTATTGTTGTCGACCTTGTCCGAAGTCATTCGATTAGATCTCGCCCTACAGTATCAGGTTCATCTAGCCGGAAATTGAGAAGAGGATATTCTCCGGTAGTAGAATTCACGACGGAATCGGGAGATACCGTTGAGTTTGTCTCCTCCACTAGCAGCAATCCTCCAGATTTTACAGAAGGTGAGCTGGTAGAGGTTTTTTATGATCCCAAGTCGCCACGAAAAGCTAAAATAAATAGTTTTCTAACGCTTTGGGCTGGGACTATTATTGTTGGATTTCTAGGGCTGAATTTTTCAGCAATAGGTATTGGCTGGTCTTGGAATAAGGTCAAGAAGAAAAGAAGGGTAAAACAGTTACGACAGAGCGGATACCCGATTCAGGCTAGGGTTACTAGTATGGAAATCAATAGTGGGGTTAAGGTGAATGGACGCCGCCCTTACAGAATTTCTGCGCAATGGTTAGACAGCAGAACATCAACCGTTCATACCTTTTTTAGTGAAAACATCTGGTATGACCCTGCTGAGTTCGTCAGTAATGACGAAATTACGGTTTTAATAGAAAGGGAGAATCCGAAACACTACCTAATGGATGTGTCATCTCTTCCTAAGTCTGATATGTCCTAGTTGAATAAAGTAAAAAGAGATCGCGAATAAATTGTCTTGCTGTGTTTGACAATTAGAAACCAACTATCTCCTCAAGCAAAGTTACTTGGAAGAACTACCGCCCCCCTTTCAAGAGTATCTGAAGTCTCCCTCGACGCCTTAGTTGAGGCTTCCCATAGCGCAATATTTCGGCCAATATACAGCGAAAGAATCAAGGTGCAAGATGCTATGAATCGATATGAAGTATCCGATGGCAAGCGAACCATGATGGCTGTGGTAACCACGGGCAACGGTGGCTGTGACATGCTTGATTTTCGTGCGGTTCCTGTACCTGTACCTGGTCCTGGCGAAGTCCTGTTGCAGGTACTCGCAGCGGGTGTCAACAATACCGAAATCAACACGCGCTTAGGTTGGTATTCCTCAGGTGTAACCGCGAGTACCGATTCCGCCGCTAGCCATCAGGAAAATGAAGCAGCGCAGATAGCCGATGGAGGCTGGAGTGCGGCAACACCGTTTCCTTTGATTCAAGGCACAGATTGCTGTGGTCGTGCTGTATCAGTAGGCACTGATGTGAGTGATGAGATCATTGGCAAACGAGTTCTTGTGCGTGCCTGTATGCGCCCTGACGGCTACGACACCATGGACAACATCTGGATGGCATCAGATTTTGATGGCGCGTTTGCCCAATTCGTCAAAGTGCCTGCGGCAGAGGTATTTGCTGTGGATTGTGATTGGACCGACGAGGAATTAGCCACAATACCCTGTGCGTATGGCACCGCTGAAAACATGCTGTATCGCGCCCAGTTAGGCTCGCAGGAGCGCCTCTTGGTCACTGGAGCATCCGGAGGCGTTGGATCTGCCACAGTGCAACTGGCAAAGAGACGAGGAGCCCACGTTACGGCAATTTGTGGGGCATCCAAAGTTGAGCAGGTTCGTGCCTTAGGCGCTGATGCCGTGATAGAGCGTAACGGCAGCATCGCAGGTGTGGTTGGAGACAGCACGATAGATGTCGTTGTAGACAACGTTGCGGGCCCCGGCTTTCCTGACATGCTCAAAGTCCTTAAGCGTGGAGGTAGATATGTCTCATCGGGCGCTATCGCAGGACCGATAGTCAATTTGGATATGCGAGACATGTATCTGAAAGACATTACGTTAATCGGTTGTACCGCTTGGGATGAATCGATCTTTCAGAGCCTGATCGCATACATAGAATCGAGTGAGATTCGTCCGCTGGTTGCGAAGGTGTTTCCGCTCGATAAAATTGCGGAAGCCCAACAAGAGTTCATGGAGAAAAAGCATTTTGGGAACTTTGTGCTTGTCCCACCTGCAATAGAGAGTTAACATTTTCCGCGACTTGCAGTTGAGTTTTCTAGACCAGAGCGTTAGCGCAGTTGTGAAAAGTCAGCTGTCGAGTTCACGGCTGAGTTAGACGTCGTTGCGACCAACCCGATTATATCCTCTGCACGATTTCTTTTTTAGCAGTTATGTCCAATAGCCCACTACGGTCGTGGGATAGATGTATTTGCCCGGATTTCAAAAGATCACTCAAACTCATATGCCCTCGTCCTGCGGCGCTTCGTTCCACACCATTATCGGTAAAACCAGAGCCGAACGGGTTAGCAGGCCTAAGAAAACCTAGCATTGCTGAGTCCCCCATGGGTTGATCATCTTGCGTTTCTCCGTGCGGAGCCCCAAAGCCTGCTGAAGTGAGATTACATTTATCAAATATCTCACGCTGCACAAGCGACTCGAAATCGATTTTTGCCACCACCTCAGCAATATACCCTGCAACAGAAAAGCCAACGTTTGCGTAAAGAAATTCGCTACGTTGTCTCATACTACTTGCACTCGGTAACATATCTGAGACAACGCGAGATCGGTAATCAACATTGCTTTCAGATGGCTTTGGCGTGCGAATACGCGCTAGAAATTAGTAGTTCGCTTGTAACTTCGCAGTATGCGTTAACAACTGCTTGACAGTTATTTTATTTTTAGACGGATGAATCGGAATATGATCAAGAACACTGGCGATAGGCGTTTCAAAATCGTATTTACCATAGCTAATCTGATCAGCAATTAGTGTAGAAGTAATTGATTTAGTGATTGACCCAATATGCCAAGGATCGTATCTCCCAACCGGAAATTCTGATTTTTCATATCGGTGGCCTGCGACTGAAACCAATGGCGCATTACCACTTTTTAATACACCTATACCCACAGCAGTAAATTCACATGATCTGCATATTTCATAGCTCAGCTG
>JBLIIE010000243.1:0-5756 GCA_047634635.1 Granulosicoccus sp.
AGTACGCAGTTGATCATCCAATGTTTGCTGGTGGTGATCTGGGTAGTTGTAACAACGGCGTTTAATTCTTAAGCAGTTATACCAGAGGATCCGGGTGTTCAAAATTTGAGTATCCGGATCCTTTTACTATCTGCAGTATCAGAAATGATCGTTTCTATTCTCGTTAAACCTACACGTTGATGGGTTCTAGACGTTTCGAGACATGCGGGCTAGTTCAATAGAAGAAACCAGGATTGAACTTAATAGGTTTGAGAACGTTAGAGAATAGTTTAATTTCCTGATCATCTAACGTCGTTTTCCACCTTTGTAATTCTCTTGAACCCCAGGGCACACATTTGTTCTTCAGGCGTGCTAGGCCGTCTTAGGTGTGAGCGTTGAGGGCTATTTCCTGATGGTTAGTTTTAATTTGCACAGGGCTTATACGTGGACGCACTTTTTCTACAAGTTTTAAACGGGTTGGACAAAGGGGCCGCGTATGCACTTATCGCGCTCGGCTTGACGCTTGTCTTTGGCACATTAGGTGTTGTAAATTTTGCACACGGTGCACTCTTCATGCTGGGTGCTTTCTGTGCAGTGACTTTGGAGAAGATCCTCACGATCTCAACCAAGGTCAAAGACGAGAGCATCACCTTTTTCGACGCTTTCAAAGAGGTACCAATACTCGAAACAAAGTTCCCTGTGGTTGGCAGCTTCATTGTTGACTATTCGGTCCCGTTTTCCATCCTGTTTGCCATTCCAATCATGTTGGCTATAGGGTTGATTATGGAGCGCGGTCTAATAAGACACTTCTATAAACGCCCACACGCCGATCAGATACTCGTGACATTCGGCCTGGCGATCATCGTGCAAGAAATCATCAAGCACACCTTTGGCGCAAACCCGATTCCGCAATCTGCCCCCGACATTGTGTCAGGAAGCGCCAATATTGGTGCTTTGTTTGGGCTTGGGGATAATGTGGTTTATCCATGGTGGCGGATGATATACCTGGGTTTTTCGTTAAGTGTAATAGGTGGCGTGTTCGCCTTTCTGCAATTCACGACATTTGGTATGGTGGTCCGCGCAGGGATGCAGGACAGGGAGATGGTCGGGCTCTTAGGAATCGATATTCAGCGCCGCTTCACCATTGTGTTTGGACTTGCCTCTGTTGTTGCAGGCCTGGCAGGTGTTATGTATACCCCGATACTGCCGCCTGATTACCACATGGGCATGGATTTTCTAGTGTTGTCTTTTGTCGTTGTCGTGGTGGGTGGTATGGGTTCTCTTGGAGGCGCGGTGGCTGCGGGTTTTCTGCTCGGGATAGTGCAATCGTTCGCGTCCATGAATGAGATCAAAAGCATCATTCCTGGCATTGACCAGATCATCATCTATTTGGTGGCTGTGATCGTGTTACTTGTCAGGCCGCGCGGTTTGATGGGTCGCAAAGGCATAATGGAAGACTAAGAGAAACTCATGAAAAAATTATCTGGCGTTTCTGATTGGGTCCTATTCTTCAGTTTTTCGGCCGCAGTGCTTACTATGCCAATCTGGCTGGAACCCCTAGGGGCGGGCTATCCCGACCTTATGCAAAGGTTCGCTATTTTTGGACTTTTCGCTATCGGCTTCAATATTCTCTTTGGGCTTACGGGGTACTTGTCTTTTGGGCATGCAGCGTTTCTGGGTATAGGTTCTTACACGGCTGTTTGGTGTTTCAAACTACTAACCATGAACGTACTACCGGCAGTGATTCTGAGCATTCTTGTCACCGCAGTGTTTGCTTTCGCCATTGGGTTTATCAGTCTGCGTCGGTCGGGTATCTACTTTTCCATATTGACGCTGGCGTTTGCACAGATGTCGTACAACCTTGCTTACTCGGTACTGACCCCTATTACTAATGGTGAAACTGGTCTGCAGTTGGCGTTATCAGATGCGCGATTGCTCGATGCCATGGCTGGAATTGAAGTTACGCGCACGCTACCATCGACAAATCTGTTCGGCATTAAAATGAGTGGTATGCCTGGATTCTACTTCTGCGCTGTAGTGCTAATCATTGGGTTCTTTATATCAATAAGAATCTTCCGGTCACCCTTTGGCATCATGCTTAAAGGTATTAAATCCAACCAAACGCGTATGTCCTACACAGGACTCAACACGCGTCCCTACCTGCTTTGGGCATTCGTTATATCGGGTATGTATGCGGGACTTGCCGGAGCTCTTATGGCGGTAACAGATCCACTTGCAGGAGCTGAGCGCATGCAATGGACAGCGTCAGGTGAAGTGGTGCTGATGACAATTCTTGGTGGTGTTGGCACTTTGGTGGGTCCGTTTCTTGGAGCAATTTTGATTAAATATTTCGAAAACATTTTTTCGGCGTTCAACACCACCAATCTAAATCGTGTTTTTGATTTTCTACCTGATGGCTTGCAAAGCTATGTGGTGGACATCGCTGGGCTGTTCGTTGGTAAAGGCTGGCATTTAACCCTCGGCCTTCTATTCATGATCACAGTTATCTTTCTGCCTGGCGGTATCATGGAAGGAATCCGTCGAATTGGTAGCCTGTTTTCTCGTAAAAAAACCAACACGCCAGTCGCTGGTGTTGTGGCTGACCAATCCTAGGGGAAACAATATGGATAACGTCGTTTTACACGTTGCGGATGTGCACAAAAGCTTTGCTGGCTTGCACGCCCTGAGCGATATTGATCTTTCTGTAAAAGAAGGTGAAACACACGCCATTATTGGTCCTAACGGTGCTGGTAAATCCACTTTGCTCAACGTTTGCATTGGTCGGTTAGCTCCAGATTCGGGGCATGTGGTGTTTGATGGTCAAAATCTGATCGGTAAGAAACCTCATGAAATTAATCAGCTGGGTGTAGTGCGAGTTTTTCAGACTCCCGAGATTTTCCCTGAGTTAACGGTGTTAGACAACGTCATGATTCCAGTGCTAGCAAAGCGTGATGGTGCTTTTAAGCTTCGTTGGTTCCGTCTCTTTTCAGGTGAACACGATGTTCGGATAAAGGCTGAAAGCATACTGGAGGATTTGGGACTGGGCTCGTTCATCAGTGAAGAGGCGGGAAGTTTATCCCGTGGTGATAAGCGGCGTTTGGAACTAGCCATGGGCTTAGCTCAGGAGCCTCGTTTGCTGCTCCTTGACGAGCCGACTGCAGGGATGGCAAGACACGACACAAATGCAACAATTGATCTACTGAAAAAAATCAAAGCTCGAGGAATGACTAAAATCATTATTGAGCACGACATGCATGTAGTCTTTAGTCTCGCTGATCGAATCACCGTGCTTGCAGGCGGTAAAATCATCTGTCAGGGAACCCCTGAAGAAGTCAAAGCGGATCCACGAGTGAAGGAAGCCTACTTGGGCGAGGAGCAAGTTTGATGAGTACGACGCAGGAACCTGCCGTTCAGGAATCGCCAGACGGGTTTTTTACAGTAGAAGGTCTGAAGGCCTACTACGGTGACAGCTATATCGTCCAGGATGTCTCGTTTAGCATCAATGAAGGCGAAATTGTGGCTTTGCTTGGCAGAAATGGAGCCGGCAAGACATCTACTCTTAGAGCCATCGCCAGAGCAGCAAGTCCTGAGGTCCGCAGTGGTCAGATCTGGCTGCAAGGAAGCGCACTTCACGAGATGCAGGATTTCGAAGCAGCACTTGCAGGTGTTCAATTGGTTCCCGAAGATCGCCGTATAATCCCAGGACTGACAGTCGAAGAGAATCTGGATATCGCGTGTATAGCTGGGTCAACGGGTTGGGGATATGAGCGTATTTATGACCTCTTTCCTCGGCTAAAAGAGCGTCGTCGTCAGGAAGGCACAACCCTTTCTGGTGGTGAACAGCAAATGCTGGCTATTGGCCGAGCATTGGCTCGAGACATTAAATTGTTATTACTGGATGAGCCTTATGAAGGTTTGGCGCCGGTGGTTCGGCATGATATTGAAAAAGCACTGCTTGAGGTCAAGAGCTCAGGTATCACTACAATCCTGGTTGAACAAAATGCAGTAGCTGCCTTACGTTTATCTGACACCGCAATGATTTTGGATACCGGCGAAATCGTTTTCAATGGCTCAGCAGAAGAAGTTCTCAATAATGAAGAGCTTCGCCACGAATACCTCGCCATATAAAAACAACTGTCGAAGTAGCATAAGTTGTTGTTTCTAGAGCGGCGGTCGAACCACCGTAAGTCGTTGTTTCTAGGATAAAGAGTCGAGCCATCGTGATTTGTGTTTTACACTTTGGCGGCATCATGATGCAATAACCTCTGGTTTACAGGTCGCCTTTGGGTCTATTCGGAGCCGTGATGTGGGTAGTCAACAAACTCAGGCTAATAGCGTCGCTGGAGCAGTGGTTTTGTAGTCATGAAAATATGTGTTCGAGACGATTTATTTGGTTACTCAGCTGAGATAGTAATATTCAAGCTACCGGTATATAAGTCATTTTTCATGTAATCCATATTCGACAAATCTGTGGTGACCATTATCGACTTACCGCCGCAATAGTTACCCTCTTCCTCGGGACCATATGTACTAATCTTTGCGTGAACCGTTCGACCCTTTAGCAGTCCCGTTAGCGTTATTTTTTTGTCCATGAATACATGGTGGCTCCCTAAGTCCACATCCAGACACATGGACGGGAACAGGTCTGGGGGTGTTTCGGCACTCTCTGCTAATTCGGTGAACATAATGCTTTGGCTGGTTGGCAGGTTGGGTGCCGTAGTCTTTCTCATTGACAGTATGGATGCTTCAGATACAAGGAAGGTGTCATCTGCAACAATTGGATTCCACCAAAAAAAACTTGCTACAAAGCCAAGAGCAGGTAATGCAGTTGATCCTATTGTAAAGTATTTACGAATAGTGCCTCTCCATCTGGATCATTCCGGAGCTTCTGGAATGTGTCTACGACGAACACTGTATCGGGCAGGATAGTGCGCTTTTTAGGGTGTTCGTTAACGAATTGGGAGATGGTTAGAAACGTTATTATCTTGTTAGGGTTTAAACGTGGCCTAAGTCATAAAAAACACTTACAAAGCAGTGACAATTAGGCACAAAGGAGCCATGGGGGCGCGCAGATTGCAGTGAGTTTTCAACGAATACAGCGGGTACTAAGAATTGGCGTGAGTGTCTGCCTTCTGATTGACCCGATGGGGACCGTACGTGTCATCAGAACTATTGCGAGTCATAGGGTTTCTTAGTCAGCGGTAATGAGTTGGCTGTAGTGGAGGCAGGGTCAGTGTCGCTAAAACCGAAACGCTGGTACCAGTAGACAATAGTCAGTCTGGGCCTAGTGCGATTGATATTTCCGATGCGAGTATCGTCACACAAGCTTCTAAGACCGCTATTAGTTTTACAGACAGAACAGGGCGTGGATTTAGCCATACCTTGATCAAACTGATGTCTACGTCCTATCGGTTGACTAATTCTAAGAATTTCACCAATAAACGTCCTGTGTATTGCACTGTTGGCAGAAGAGTCTGCGGGGCATGCTATGTACTATAGGTAATCGTAGTTTACTAATTCGCAACGCAAGAAAAGGTTTTAATCGGATGCGTTCCGTTAGTTCATTGTTCTAGATAAAGAACATGGATATTCGCTGCACCAAGCACCTGCTGGGTAATCGGTATGAGATGCTGTTGATCTGTCAAATAGAGAACCTGACCCTTTATAGCCACCGCAGTAAGCACCTCAAATGCAGCTGCTGAGCGATCGTCGTCAAACGATTCCATAATGTCGGTTGTTGTGTCCTTAAGCGTACGTAGTCTGCGTGAGCTGCAGCT
>JBLIIE010000244.1:0-5755 GCA_047634635.1 Granulosicoccus sp.
GAGGCGTCTCCTGAAAAATTTGACGTAGTAAATAGGTACTCAAGTGCGGCATTGATTTTCATAAATTCAGCGTCGAGTGCCAGAGCATCTAACTCAGCGTTAAGTAGATCAATCAAGACGAGCTGCAGCTCGAAGAAGCGCGCCTCATTGCTTGCAAAAGCGCGCCAAGTGGCATCAGCTTGTTGTCGATACTGTGGTAGCAATTGATCACATAATAGGGCCTGCCATGATTGCATTCGCTGCACCTGTACAGTTGACTTTGCATGATCACGTAACAGTCGATCACGTTGTAACTCGATCTGCTTATTGGCCCGAGCCACCTCCTCTAATGCTGCTGCAAGGCGAGCAGAATTTTTATTGCCTTTTAAAAAATCTAATTCCATTATGAATCCAAGAGATAGAAAGTCAGCGTGCTTAGCCCCTCCGGATAGATCGTCTCGATAGTCATAACTCAAACTGATACCTCCACCGCCCTTGCCCAGTTCGCTGGCCAGTTGTTGTTCAGCTGCAGCTACGTCACGCTGGGTACTCTGGCCAGCACAATCAAAGGATGTTTTGTCGGCTCGAACGTTGTCATCGACTGGATCAACGGAGGTTTCTCATCGCGCATGTACTCAAGCGTTTTGAACCCCAATTCCGTCAACCACTTACCAAAAAATTCCCGCCTGCTGCCCCCCAACATTTGAAACCGCTCGATTCGTTCATCCAGTCGGATCAGTGCGGTTTGCGCACCTAGCACTTCACGTTGCCCAGCTTGACGGATAGCAGCGCGGTAACTCGCACGACTTGTGTCCAGTGCTTGCTCGAACACAGGGCGATTCTTCACGAGTATCTCCACTGACCGATAGACCATCCAAGCATCCACCCAGGCATTCGCAACTGCTGCCGTAACATGGCAGCTCGAACCTGACGTTGTTTAACGGCGGTCTCAGCTGATCAACGATGCGATTCTGAGCACCAATGACTCGAGTCACCCAGCGGAAACATCTGACTAAGCTTTGCCACAAGCTGAGTCATTGGCTCCTGATCGATATCGATTGGAAAGTTTGATGCAAAGAGCGTCAGATTCGGTGGGGGTAATGCCTCAGAAACAAGCCAAAGGGTGGCTGAGGATAGACAAGCGGTAAAGCGGTTCGAAGTGAACCAACAAGTAAAGGTGAAAATTGCGCTTGAAGTGGAACTGAATCGATAGGCCAGCCGTTGCCTTGCCCGCTATCGGGCACAGGATGATGCAATGATGCGTCGGCCATCAACATGGCTGTCGCATGCATTGACGTGTGCTGTTCCAAACGGTCGTGCCACTGGCTAGACGCAGTATCAGCAAACGCTACCGATACAGGTATAAGCGCTCAAGCAAGCAAGGATGTCACTAACAAGAGTGCAATGTGGAAACGAAAGGCGCAGTTCAGTTTTACAATCTAATAAGTAAAATCAGTGTTTAAATACAGTAGCTTAGTAAGCCGACCATAGTCCCGTACCACCCACTTTATCAAACGCTAAAACGTCATAGTCTTTTGGTATTCGACTTGCCATACCCGGTGACATCATCGGCATGCCGGGTGCTGTCAATCCAAGGATTTCCGGTGTCTCAGACAACAGACGTTTCACATCGTTCGCTGGCACATGCCCTTCAATCACATAGCCATTGATCACAGCTGTATGGCAGGATTTGAGCTCTGGCGCATTCAGGCCGAGCTGAGTTTTAATTGAATGCACATCATCTGTATCAACGCTGTTGACAGTAAATCCCTCTTCCCTCATGTACTCGACCCAACCACTGCAGCATCCACACGTTGGCGATTTGTAAACGGTCATCGTGAGACTCGCAATATCCAGTGTTGCTGCGTTATGACTTGTTGTTGGGTTATTCAACGTCGTAGTTTTCGATTTTGGGTTATTCAACGCAACACTCTCATCAGTTAACAGTGGTGTCGATTTGTTATCTGACGCCTCTACGTTGGCAATACCAAAATTGCCCCAAGTGCTCAACATCACAATGCTCAATGCCATCACTTTTAGAGTGTCTGACCCATTATGTTTTATCAGATTCATATCGTCTCTCTACTGATTGAAGGTTATAGATATAGCTTCGTAAAAATTCGTGCACTAGTTCATTAACGTGAACTTTCATTGGACGGTGACTTAAGATAGGCCGCCATAGCCTCAAGGTCTTCAAGGGGCAGGTGCGCCGTACCGTGTTCAATCACTGCAGTCATGTGCCCACCTGTAGAATCACCCTCTGGCGTCATACCGATCTCGAGAAAGAACGCTAAGTCGTCTGTCGTCCAATCTTGCAGCGCCTCACCAGAAATGGCAGGAACTCGAGATCCTTTAGGCCCACGACTATTACCCGATAATTGCCGGTTAGATACGCCTCCAGAAAAATCACGCTGTGCGTGGCACTCGGCGCAATGTGCGGGGCCCTTAACTAAATATTCACCTCGATCGGCGAAAACGCCGGGCTTATAATGACTTGGCACATACAGAGCTTTCCAGACACCCAACCCAACTCTTGTGACATCAGGAAGCAGTAATTCATGCTCAGGCGCAGCAGAGGACACAGGGACGCTCGACTGCAACCAGGCATGTAAGTCAGCAATATCCTGGGCTGTCATGGCAGCGTATGCTGGATAAGGAAAAGCAGGCCCATAGTGGCTACCATCCGGACGTCGGCCATTGAGCAGCGCCTCTGCCAAAATCTCTAAGGACCAAGTCCCTATACCCTCCAGTGGATCACTGCTGATGTTAGGGGATATAAACGTTCCAAAAGAACTCTCAAGCTTGACACCACCAGCCAGAATCGCTCCATCGTTCTGTGTATCGGTGTGGCACGCTATGCAGCCGCCTGCTCGAGCCACAAGCTCACCACGCACAACATCGGCAGGCTCAAGTGTATTGCTCGCTGACCAAACTTCCAGACGCGACTGTTCGTTTTGTTTATTTTGTACGTGCGCAAACGAGAGCAGCGATGCACCTAACACCACAAAGCCTAACGCACCTGCGCTGAGAATCCCCCGGCGACTCATCGATCAGGACTGATCAAGCCGAAACCGCTCATGACAGGCCGAACAGCTTTTGGAGGAACGAAAGAACGCCGCACGTACCGCACGACTCTGATCTTCAGCGCTTTGAGAATCTGTGCTCAATACGCCACTGAGAGTGAGGAGTTTTTGGCTATCTTCGGTAAACTGGGTAGCAAGTGCGGTGAAATTTTCCCAGTTATCCCAGATTACTGGCAAAGCCTCGGTTTCTGCCCCCTCTCGGCTCTCTTTCGTATTTGGAAACAAGTTAGGGATCTGTTCACCATGCGTCACGAAAGACTGCGCTGCCTCCTGTACCACAGCTATTTGAAATGGCGTCTTGCCCTTAAGCATGTTGCCTACACTCTTGGCGTGATCACCAAGAATCGACATGCCATCCATACGCTCTTTTACGATGCCCATTGCACCGCTATGCGCCATAATCTGACCCGCAATTATTAATATACCTAACAATACTGCGGTCGATTTAATTTGATTTTGTGTGGACATGATTCACGGTTTTCTGATTAGCGCGTAGGCAGGTTATGCATCACACGTAGGACACGTAAGCCTCTGCTAACGCGTAAGTTCGACCCTTTCAACACTCAACTGCCTGCGCTAACGTCAGCAATGAATGCAGGGATACCTAAATCAGAAAAATGGGGGGGCGGTAGAGTGGTGAAGATACTACGCCGACAAAAGCATGAATGCCTTGGAGCGGTGGCACGGACACAAGCATCTTTGGCAATGTCAGCGCAGTAGCGCAATTTGAGCTGAAAGAAGCTGTCGCGGATGAACAGGCTACAGCGCACAATGATGAGCAAGCAGGAACGCTGTCACAAGGCATTTTGCAATCTTCTTCGTGATTTCCTACCTGGTGTCCAGTGCTAGGACTTGGGTCTGCTGCCACGGTGATCGCAATGCCGTGATTGCGGTGCCTATTCACACGTAAATTCGCACTGTAGGCGTGAGCTGCTGCAGTATCACTGTGAATCAGCATATCAGTGCCATCCGATTCAGTAACGTGAGGCTGATCAGCAGCGATGGCAAGCGACAACATTCCGAGGCAAAGTAAACTCAACAGTGCGCGAAACACTGTGATTGTCTGTCTATGCCAGAAATTTGGATTCATCGTATTGAACAGCTTCTCATTTACCGGTTATCGGCCAACCAAGATGCAAATCGAGGACCAATGGTAACTATAGCTCAGAACTATACTGCAATTGATAGTAATGCGAAAATCTGGCAGATTATCGGACGTCGATCCAAATTCTGCATACATCCTCAAGCTGTGATGATTAAAGTTATCGCTGCACCCCACTCTAGGTGAAAAGTCAGACCAATACTACCTACCGACACGTAAGGAGATGCAGAATAAATCCACGATAGTGTTCATTTAGATGCGGCAACTCTTTTGCCACAGATGTTGGCGCTGGTTGTGAATATAAAGTTTCTGGTTGCTCTATCGTTGATATGAGTTCGTTGTTCATGCTTTCTATATTCTTAGTCAGTTCGATAAGCTGTTACACAAGCGAGTCTGTTATTCATCTGGGTCGGATGCTGACTGTTCCGATTCCGGTGCTGCAGGACGATTGGCTGCAGCACGACCCAGCGTGCTCTTGACCAATCTTGCGAGTTTTTCAGCCGCCCCTGTGACTGACGCACCCACTGTATCGGCGAGTTCCGTTACGGCCATGGGTTGCCGATGTTCCAAGCGGGCTTCCATAATGCAGCTTTTGTCCTGCTGCCCAGGCTTGCCGCCATTAACATCGCTTAGGTGAATTTCTACTCGCGTAATCTGACTACTGCAATGGCGCAATGCATTCTTTACGATGTCTTCAAGTTCAATCGCCCGATGATCGTGTACATGAATGTTGTTGTCAGTTCTGATCTGGATTTTCAAAATAATTTCCTCGGTTACAAATGAAAACGGCCAATTCATATTCCCATATCAACAGCAATGTTGCCACCCTCTCCAAGTCACTTAGGAACCGGAATTTGTCCAAAACGACCAACGAGGGCAACAACACGGGTTCTGTCGAAATATGCTTCAATCTGTTAGATTCACGGTTTACAGCTTAACTCACACGGCGATGATTTTTTTAGCGGCAGGCATTTCAAAAAGGAATTGATTTTTGCAGAGCGTTCGCTGGTATTTGGCCTATGCGTTGAGTTACCGATATATCGAAGAGATGTTGCAGGAGCGAGGAATCAGTGTCGATCACAGTACGATTCATCGTTGGGTGATTCACTACGCGCCTCAGCTTGAGAAGGAATTTCGTAAAAAGAAACGCAATCAAGGTGCTCGCTGGAGACTCGACGAAACCTATACCAAAGTAAAAGGAAAGTGGAAGTACTACTATCGGGCCGTGGATAAGCAGGGTGAAAACTTTGACGTCCTTCTCACTGCAAAGCGCGATAAACGCGCTGCATTACGCTTTCTGAGAAAAGCGATTGGCTCGTGTGGCAAGCCAAGTCTAGGCGGCCCCGTTTAATCAACATCGATAAGAGTGGCCCTAATACAGCGGCTATTCGGCAGTACAACAAGGAAGAATCTAAACGGGTCATACTTCGCCAGTGCAAGTACCTCAACAATATTATTGAGCAAGATCACCGGTTGATAAAACGCATCACCAAACCGATGTTGGGCTTTAAGAGTTTCTTCTGCGCGCAACGTACATTGGCGGGAATTGAGCTGATACGAATGTTACGCAAAGGCCAAATGCGATATCAAG
>JBLIIE010000245.1:0-5751 GCA_047634635.1 Granulosicoccus sp.
GACTTCAAAACATCGATATGAACGTCTCTCTGGCAACCAGTTACTACACCCCGTTGATCTACAAGCGCCAGTATGTGCAGCTTGCCAATCGTTTCTTGCTTAGAGAAATGGGCATGAAAAAAAGAAGTATGACTGAAAATGGAGCAGTACCCGCACTGAAGCGATTCACTTATCGTGCAGTAAACAAAATCAAACCTTTTCCTCGCAAAGACAGAGCAGCCTCGTACATAACGCAGTTACAAGTCGATCCAGATAGCGAGTTAGGAGTTCGAAAACTGGATGAGGCCGTTCTAGCCTCTTTTGCTCGGAAGGCTAGTTGAGTATTCGCTACTGCGCGAGGAGATGCATTTGAACATCCAAGCTGAAACAGTAACCACCACACTTGAATTCGATCAACTGGAGGCAGACTGGACGAGACTACATACCAGTTCGCCTAAAAGTGGTTTGTTCAATAGTTGGTATTGGAACCGACTGTGGTGGGAAAACTACGGCACTTTGGGTGAGCTTAATATCGTCATCGTGAAAGTTTATGGAACGATTGAAGGCATTGCTCCATTGTATCGCTGTAAAACCCGTGCTCTGAAAATAGCTAACACAGACACTATAAGGTTTATCGGATCAGGCGGAGATACCTCCCCCGATGACCTAGATATCATCATTAACCCTAATGCTGATGAAGTAGTGGTGAATACCTTAGCTGAAACTGTACTTCAACTAGATGAGCTTGGTCGTATTCAACTTTGTGATGTACCAGAGCATTCTCCTTTCCTTAAAGCTATTCTGAAAACCACAACTGATAAGGGTTGGTCTCTCCCATTGCTACAAAATCAGCATCGGAAAATTCAGACTCTACCGAATTCGATTGAAGCCTACGAAAAAACGTTGAGTCGGAACGCACGTAAGCATCGAAAGCGCCGACGTCGCCGTTTAGTAGAAGCTGGCGAATATCAATATCACATGTGCAGAACACCTGATGAAATCGATTTGGCATTCGATGATCTCGTCTCACTGCACCAAAGTAGACACGCAAGCAAGGGCGAACAAGGCAGTTTCGGGTCTGCACGCTACCGTCAATTTCACATGGCGTTAATGAAAGCTGCTCTTAAACGAGATGAATTACGTCTATACGTGTTGGTTCTCAATGAGAAGACTGTCGGCATCGAGTACACCTTCTTCCACAAAGGCAACTTAATGTTCTTTCAGAATGGTTTTGATCCTCAGTTCGAGGCATTGAGCCCTGGCCACCTCATAATGATGCACATCATTGACGAAGCTATAAAAGAGGGTGCTCACTCGATGGATCTCCTCAAAGGCGACTACGAATACAAGAACTCCTATGCAAAAGATGAGGCGTTATCTATCAACCTGGATGTTTGGCGTAGCCACTTAGTGACATTTGCGTCTAGAGCTGTTCGTTCGTTACGCGCGGCCTGAACAAGGCCAATAAAAAGCTGGCCAAGGCGACGGCTTACAAAGATTTAGGGGTCGTGGAACTATTACTCTTAGCTTGCTGCACCAACTCTCTCTCGGCTGTTGTATCTGCCACTTTGTTACGAAGATAAACAGGTAATGCCTGTTCGGCAGCTTGCAGCTCCCCTGACTCGACTTTGGGTAATGCCAGGCTAATCAGATCGTAGGCATCTGGCCACATGTCTATTTTGATCGACGCCCTAGGAACTGCATACTGTTCAGCGAGCAAATTCGCATACCGCTGTGCACCTGAACCTGCCCACTTTCTGTCCAGATTCTCTGGCAAGACAGGAATGCTTTCTGGCGAACAGAGACACTCCTGCGTAACAGGGCTCATAACACCGTTTTCATTTAACGCGTAAGCAGCGAAATAGACTTCGTCCATACGCGCATCGATACTGACTGCCACATTACAATCACCGTGGAGGCGGTACACACCCTGAGCGATAGAATTTATTGTAGAGATACCGACAACACCTACGCCTGCACCAAGCGCAATACCCTGAGTCAGTGCTACCGCTATTCTAACACCTGTAAAACTGCCAGGACCACGACCAAATACAACCCCGTCCAGCTGATTGACTGACAGTTCAGACTGGGCCATTAAAGCATCGATCATCGGTAAGACGAGACGTCCGTGCTGTTGGGCCGCAATTCGGTGATCTGTCAGAATTTCGGTATCGCAAAGCAACGCTACCGAGCAGGCGTCACTTGATGTTTCAATAGCAAGCAGATTCATGTTGCAGCCTCATCACGATGAGTTTCGCGTTCACGACGATAAAAATCCTGAACTTCTTTTATGTCTCGAGTAATAGGCATAGGAGGCAAACTAGTAATGAATACTTCCCCATAATTTCTGGAACGAATACGAGGATCACACAATACCAGTACGCCACTATCAGTCACATCTCGAATCAATCGTCCGACACCCTGCTTTAACGCAATAGCTGCCTGTGGAATCTGATATTCGAAAAACGGGTTACCACCTGCTTTTTTCATGTGATCAATTCGAGCCCCCATGACAGGATCTCCCGGGGAACCAAAGGGTATTTTGTCGATAACAACGAGTGACAGTGCCTCTCCACGGACATCGACACCTTCCCAAAAACTACTGGTACCCAACAAAATAGCGTTGCCAACCGATTGAAAGGCCTCGATCAATTCTCGCTTGGGCATTTGCCCCTGAATAAGAATCGGATACTCAAGACGCCCTTCAAGTAGACGTGCAGCTTCATGCAGCGCTCTGTAACTGGTGAAGAGCAGAAACGCACGCCCTTTGCTGGCTTCAAGCACGGGCAATATTTTCTCGATAATCGCCTGGGTGTATCCACTATTTTGTGGCTCAGGCAAATTTTCCGGTAAATATAACAACGCATTGTGCCGATAATCGAATGGACTGTCGACTTGCAGCTCACGTATATCTTCAAGCCCTAGCTGGCCTTTAAAGTGACTGAAATCGCCTCCCACCGCTAGCGTGGCCGATGTGAACACCCAACTGGATGTCATGGCTTCCATAGCGCGCTGAAAAGGGGCTGCGACGGTCATTGGCGTCATGTTTAAACTGAAACCCGTGCGAAACGTTTCATACCAATGCACGTACTCTCCGTCAGCTGGGTTTTCTGAGAATCGCTTAAGCGAATCGACGTGTATAAGAGCACGCTTATGGCAACTCTCAAGACCTTTACCTCTTTCAGCAACCTCGGCTAGCGTCTCCTGCAAAGCACCCAGGAGAATGGATAGCCGCTCCATTTCACGCTCTATCGCAGAAGTATCCCTGATGTTCATCCAGGCATCGCGTGAGGGTTCAACGCCAAAGGCTAAGCGAAAATGACGAACACCAGTTTCCAGATCCTGAGCAAGATCGCGTAATTCGCGCATGTCAGGAGCCTCGTGTATCTGCTCGCCTACTGTATCTCTTGCCAGATCCAACAGTTGTCGACTACTGAGCTTACGACCAAAAAACTGCGCCGCAATATCAGGCAACTGATGTGCTTCATCGATGACAAATCCATTGGCGCTGGGTAGTAGTTCTCCGAATCCCTGTTCTTTCAGGGCAAGATCTGCACACAATAAATGGTGATTAACCACCACGATGTCAGACTCCTGCGCCTTCTTACGCGCCTTATGTACGAAGCAATCTGCAAGATCTTCGAATTCATGCTTGGAACAGAATTCATCATTAGACACGATAAAACTCCAAACCATGGAATCTTCGGGAACTGCCATAACTTCAGAGATATCGCCAGTGGTGGTAGTGCGCGACCAATCCGAGATGGCTCTGAGATGCTGCTGGTGCCGAGCATCCACCAGAACCGGGTGCCTCATGGCGCGTTGTAACCGATGTCGACACAAATAGTTTGCACGACCTTTCAGCAGACTGGTCGACACGCCTGTAGCAAGTGCACGGTTAACCAGAGGAAGATCGCTATAGAAAAGTTGATCCTGCAAATGGCGAGTGCCCGTCGATATAATAATTCGCTGACCACTAAGGATGGCAGGAACTAGGTAGGCAAAGGTTTTCCCAGTACCAGTGCCAGCCTCTCCGACCAGCACAGAATTGTCTTCGAATGTCGAGAATATGGCTTCAGCCAGATGCTGCTGCTCAACTCGCGGGGCAAAGCCCGACAAGTGTTTTGCGATAGGCCCTTCATCCCCCAATACATTAGTAATCGAATCTATAAATTCCATCCCGGTGCCTCCTTGCTCCGGTTGGAGCTACGATGAACGATTAAGGGTTCGTGAAACAGTAGATTATTGTTTCACGAACCCTTAGCCAGAGTAGCTATTGGTGTTGGTATTCTTGTACTTTTTTGTGCGCACTTCTGACACCTAAGAGATCGCCTCGCATATTGCGCGCATGCTCTATGATCATCCAGTTTCGATAAAGAAGTGGACGATTGTCCTCAGCAAAAGCGTTGGATTTTACCGCATAACTTTCTGCAAGCGCGGCTTCCAGGGTATCTAACTGGATTTCTGCAGCTCGGCTCCACAGCATAGGATTTTGAGGATTAACTTCCAGCGCGTCATACAACAATTGTAGGGCGACGGTGTCTTTTTCATTGGTTCGCGCTTCTTCAGCAGCAGCCCAAAGTTCGGCCACTCTCTCGAAGTCCGTATTACCTTTGACTGAACCATCTGGGCGACTGACAATTGGCGCTACTATCTGGACGCTAGTTTGAACCGGCGCGGGACTAAATAATGAACAACCCGACAAAGTTAACATTACGAGGACAAGCAGCCATGAAATACACTGACGAATGCTTTTGTGTACTGCGAGATTAATGTTCATTGATTTTAAGCTAAAAGTCATCTTTGTCATTTTGCCTTGCTGCACAGCCTACGGCAAGCGTTCTATTACTTCGATCTCGATTCTACGGTTACGTTCCCGCCCATCGAGTGTGGCATTTGCCGCTCTTGGACGACTTTCACCGTAGGCAAATGGCTGAAGACGTTGAGCCTCAATGCCTGTCGCCACCATGTAGCTGATCACAGCGTTTAATCGCTGTTTTGACAATGCCAGATTATCCGCCGCTGATCCTCGGTTATCGGTATGGCTTGTCACAGAAATAACGACATCCGGGTAACGTAAAATAGCATTAGTAACCCTATCTAGAGCAGCCTTTGCTTCGATTGAAAGCTGCACGTCATCAGGGGCAAACTCCAATCCTTCAATGACACCAGTTATAGCTCCACAACCGTTTACATCCTCCAGAATTTCATTAGCCAAATCACTACAGTTATCAATCCGACCTGGGTCACCATCATTATCTGGAGAGGACTTACCCGCGTAGCCAGGTGCAACCAACATTGTCGATGTTGTGGTTTGAGCAGTTTTCGGAAAGACATAATCCAGAGACACACACGCAGCCAATAATGGCAGGCACAAGATCAAAACAAAGGCGCGACCTACCCTCATGTCGAAAAACGTGTCAGTCGAGATACTAAGAAGCGTGTTGACACCAACAGCAGCATCAACAACCAGAAATTGTTCGAATTTGAATGCTCGCTGCTGGCAATGCCGCAGCCCACTGCATTTAAAACAGTTGAGTACAGTGCCACTACTTCCATCTGCTAACCGATCTGGAGAGAGCGGTGACGCAGCCCCCGATACGTCGTCACCCAACGATTGTTCTCCTAAGTCTACGATGTCAACATGATCAAAAACGCTGTTGCCATCTTCATCGACTGGCTGGTAGCGAAGCGAGAGAACTCCATCATCCATCCCATCCGGCCCGCCGGCAACATCACGAAAACCATCCACGTATCCATTGCCGTCCCTCT
>JBLIIE010000246.1:0-5646 GCA_047634635.1 Granulosicoccus sp.
CCAAGGCCAGTAATATAGTAAAGACTGCAACCGTTATATTGGAGTTGTAATCACAATACCCCTCGCACCAACTACCAAAGGTATTTTCGTCAACACGCTCGGTAAAAAATTGGATAACGTAGCCGAACAGAATTATCGCTAGCCACAGATAAGCAATGGGTCTCAGCTGACGGAATTCTTTAGCTATCAAGCGTATCATTGGATACTCAATCGCTCAGCATGTAAACGCAGAGGTTGATGGAAATGACCGCCCTCATAGTCCAATGCAATAAACACCCTGTCACCCAGAGCATAAAAGCTATCTATGCTATGGGTAGGTAATTCAATTTGGCAAACCGACGTGTGTTCATAATCATCAGACACATCGAATTCCGCATCAAAGGGTCCAATGTAGTCATGCTTCATCGAGCAAAAGCCCGGTAGATTGGCCAAGTCTGTGGAATAATTGAGTTCAGACTTTATGAGCTCATAAGAGGCACTTATTCTGTGAACGCCTGAAGAATCGAATTCACTAGTCACACGTCCTCGTAAACTGGGAATGCGCTGCAGAAAAGCAATAACCAATGGATCATGCTTTCGCAAGTCTAACCATGCCACCCAGTCTTGCAAAAAATCATCAACAGGCATACCAATGATTTTTTCCACACGAAATGCTGGTGACTGCCGCCTGTCCAGAATCGATGCAAGTATTGAGTGCCCAACAGGACGAGTTAGAAACTCCGACGCAAGAGCCAGCACTATCTCTCTCCCATGCATTTTCTCGAGATACACCATGGCAGACCATGCAAGTGCTTCAGCTGAAGGGTAGGCAAACCTGTCGGCTGTCTTCTGCCATCGAGTAATCAACTGTCGAGCTGAAGGCTCAGAGTCGAGCGCCCAAAGCGCGCGCGCGAGAAGTTCTGCTTCATGCAGAGGATTGATATCGTGAGTACCCTGCTCCACCCACCAGCGAGTGAAACCATCTAAGACCCAATGATAGGGCTCTGTCATCGCACGACCGCGAGTCTGTGCACTAAGAACACCATGCATTAATACGGAGTCGAGAATGGCGTCATCATAGGTATCGTGCTCCAACCAATTCGCAGATACGAAAACGCCATCAGAGGTAGCGTAGTCAACATCGTGCTTCTCTCTATCAGGTGACAATGCCAGCCTAACCGTGGGCAGTGCCTCCAACCCTAGCGACGCTTGAAGTGCAACCAGCGAATCACTCAAACGCTCAGCATATACCTTCGCTGTAAGTTGATATTGGTCCTCTAGATACAGAACCGACACCGCTGGATCCTCCATACGCACAACCTGAGCACTCGAGAACTCAACCGATGCTATGGAGTTCTTTTCAACAACAGTCGACCAGACCGCGAGTCCTGCCGCGATCAACACACTGATTGCGACAAAATCTCTTCTCGTCATAGGCTTGGAAAGACGTTCGATTACCGAACCCTCACCAATATGGACAAGCACAAAGCCTCCAATGGTGAACGCTATAGATAACAATGTGGTACCGATGATCGCAAACCACGGCGTCACATCCCTCTCAAAGACAAACAGCTGCTGATCCATCAAAGCAATAGGCGGTATCAATTCCGCATTCACATTAGGTAGGAAAATAAACGCTGCCACCATTCCAGCCAACAACAGGTACAACATGACGCGAAGATAGCCACACAAACTGAAACAGAAGACAATACTCCAGTAAAGCCAGATCATGATTAGCGTCTTGGATGTAATTAGCACAAGGTAGGCAGAGGTTATTTCATCTGCAAGGCTCGCTGACTCCACTGCCAGCAGTATTAGCAGCACCGCAATGATGCAAAGGTAGCCAAGTCCGGTTAAATACTTAAGAACCAGCGGCAAACTTTGACCCAATGGAAGCGCTTCGACAAACAAGCGTGTTCCACTCAAGTATTCGTTAACAATTAGTCGATTACCGACTATCAGTGAAACCACTGGCATCAGGTACAACAGTGCATAACGCACTATTTCCAATGAGCTCATGCTGTAAGCAGCACCTTTGTTCTGTATCAAGAGCAGCAGAAACACAGTGATGCAGCCCAGAGACAAAAAGAGTAAGGATACCCAGTGTTCTCGGAAGTCCTTTGCTAACAGTGCAATAGCGGCCATATTGTCTTTACGATCTAGCCACAACCGCAATAAATACATCTTCGAGCGACATAGGCTCGTTTCGCCATCCCTCGTTCATGACAATTTCTGATGATGCCAGCACATTTTCAGAAAACTGCAACGTGATCACCCAACGCCCTTGCCTCTCCCCTGCTTTGAGAATTCTCAACCTGTTTCTTGCAAACTCTCCCGGCAAATCACCCGGCATAAAAAGCTCTTTAGGAATCGACCAGCTGTTAATACTATTTCTCAGCGGCCCCAATGCCCCGTCATAGATTGCTCGTCCCGATTCCACGATGCCAATGCGATCTGCTATCGCTTCGATCTCGTCAATAAGGTGCGTTGAGAAAAAAGTCGTTGCCCCGTCGTTTACCGTTTGCTCACGGACCAGATCCAGGAACTCACGACGAGCGACTGGATCCATACCCGCAGTCGGCTCATCAAGAATTAGCAATTGAGGCCGAGTCGCCAACGCCAGAGTCAAGGCAAGCTTAGCTTTCATACCACCAGAAAAAGTACCTATACGGCGCTTGGGGGGGAGTTCGAAGTCTTTAATGAGTTGTTGATAGCGTTTCTCATCCCAAGCAGGGTAGAAACTTTTCACGAACTTTGACAATACCCCTGGTGTCATCCAGGGATACATATTCTGATCCTGAGCGACGTAACCGATTTTTTGCCTGATCCCAATCAGGTCGTCTTTAAGTGGTTGACCAAAAACGTCGACGCGACCTACATCGCATTGAGTGATACCCATGAGCAATCGAATAGCCGTGGATTTCCCTGCACCGTTCCGGCCAAGAAATCCAAACACCTCGCCAGGATAGACCGCGATATTCAGCCCATCCAGGACTTTCAGAGATCCAAACGACTTATGTACGTCAGTGAGTTGAAGCACCGGATCAGCTGTATTCACGTACGGGACATCGTCAAATGATGTCCTATCGGCCAAATCAATCATTAATCGTGCTTATCACAGGATTTATAATTCTCATTATATTACGCGAATATGGATTCTGGGTAGGGATCATTGCGATCAAGTTGGTAGGGGCAGCGCCTTGGCAGACAATTCTTCGGATTTATATGACATCTATACGACTAAAGCATAAGCTCTGATCAACTTATTTGGACAAGGTGCTCATCACTATGTCAGCAAACACGATGCAATCCAAACTCTCTGTGTCATGCCACTGTGGGCAGTTCAAAGCGTCAGTACTTATCGACGAAAACCCCATACCTACACGGCTCATATGTTATTGCATAGACTGCCAGACTTATCTGGGACATCTGAATCAGACCGAAGTTCAGCTAGATGATAAGGGCGGAACAGATATCCTACAAATATCCCCTGCACAATTTAACATTACTGCAGGAGAGGAATATCTGGGAAATTTGATGCTCTCGCCGAGTGGTATTTACCGGTGGTATACAACTTGTTGCCAGACACCTATTTGCAATACACCCAGTAAAGCTGAAATGCCGTATGTGGGCTTACTAGTGAACAACATCAGAAAAATCACAGGCGCCAACATTGATACAAAACACCCTCAGTCGACTAACAAATCGGCAGGGAAAAATAAACCGTTTAATGATGAAAACCGTCAGACGCATGTGCATGATTTTGTCGGTCCAGTGAGGTTCGGGGTTGGCGCAGGCGATAAACACCCCATCAGCGCTGACTGGCCAGTATCAAAAGGGTTTGGTTTTCGCGGCATGTTTGGCACGCTAAGGAACATGGCAAGATGGCGATTACGCGGCGATCACAAACGCTCCATTTTCATTGACAGTGTCAGCGGCAAACCACTGGTGGAACCCACCTTACTCACAGTTGAACAAAGACAGGAAGCTAGGAAAAGGATTTGAACAAGTGCAATCTCACTGTTGCCTGTGCAGGTGCTGGCTATTTCAGTCGCTTCCACTACGAGGCCTGGTCTCGCATGCCGAATGTCACCATCGTCGGATCGATGGACCAATGCATACAATCGGCAATCAATACCGGATATGAGGCCTTCAACGACCTGCAACAGATGCTACAGAGCACAAGCCCACAACTGTTCGACATCATAACGCCGCCAACCACTCATTTGGCATTTATACGCGAGGCTCTGAGGCACGAAATAAAGGCAATAATCTGTCAAAAACCATTTTGCAATTCGTTGGCTGAAGCCTACGAAGCCACTCAATTGTGCGCAAAAGCCAAAATACCTCTCATCATTCATGAAAATTTCAGATTTCAACCGTGGTACCGCTGTATGCATGCAGCCATCCAGTCAGAAAAAATTGGCACTGTTCATCAGATAACTTTTAGACTCAGAACTGGTGACGGGCAAGGCAACGAAGCCTATATGGATCGTCAGCCCTATTTTCAAACCATGCCAAAATTGCTCATTCATGAAACTGGTGTGCACTGGATCGATACCTTCCGATACTTGCTAGGTGATCCGATTGCCGTCTACGCAGATCTGCGCAAAATGAATCCAGTCATTGCAGGTGAAGATGCCGGCTTTGTTTTGTTCGAATTCGAATCAGGCAAGCGGGCTTTGTTCGATGGCAACCGACACCTAGATCATGCCGCAGAGAACTACCGAATGACATTGGGTGAATGTCTTGTTGAAGGCACCCAGGGTTCATTACAGCTCTTTGGTGATGGACGAGTACAATATCGAGAGTTTGGTAAGCTGAATGAGACGCTGTTACTCCCAGCCAAGGATTGGCCAGGTTTTGCAGGAGATTGTGTTTTTAACCTTCAAAAACACGTGATGAACGCATTGCTTAACGGCTCGGCACTGGAAAACCAGGCTGCTGACTATTTAGCCGTACTGGAGATAGAAGAGGCAATATATCAATCAGCAGCCGAACACAGGCGCATAGAAATTAGCTGAAAAACCTATAAACAAGATTCCAACAGCGCTCGCGTATTTTCAGGTGTCATAACAACAGGGTTCCCTCCGGTACTCGGATCTGCAAGTGCCGATGCCGTTAGCGCATCAATATCAGGATTGGTAACCCCAAGCTCGGTAAGATTTGCAGGAATTCCAAACTGGCGATTCAGCTCACCCACACGAGCATGAAATCCATCGAATCCTCCCGCAATACCCAGGTACGCTGCAGCCTGATCAAGTCGTGCTTCGATAGCACCACGATTAAACGTGAGCACCTGCTGCATGACTACCGCGTTGGTTGTACCGTGATGAGTATTAAATACCGCACCAATCGGATGTGACAATGCATGGATAGCACCCAGACCTTTCTGAAAGGCCGTTGCTCCCATAGCAGCCGCACTCATCATATGTGCGCGAGCAGTTAGGTCTGTTCCATTTTCGTAAGCTGTTGGCAAGTAGTCGTTAACCAGCCGTAAACCCTCAAGCGCAATACCCTGACTCATAGGATGATAGTGTGGCGAGCAGTAAGCTTCCAGGCAATGCGCAAAGGCATCCATACCTGTACCAGCAGTGATAGCAGCCGGCATACCTACCGTTAGCTCTGGATCGCAGATAACAATCGCTGGCAGAATCTTTGGATGGA
>JBLIIE010000247.1:0-5586 GCA_047634635.1 Granulosicoccus sp.
TACCGGGCACGCTCACCAAGGACACCACACTCAGAAAGGTTGTTTTTCGCATTGATACCTGTTTTAGCGGTAACGCCAGAGATTTTTAGGCCTTGTTTCGATACGAAGTTTGAAACTTCATCATGATTCTAAAAACACGTCTTACTTCACTTCGCGAATGCCTTCGGGCATATCCAGTGGGAAGCCTGTTCCGCTATTTCTGACTGCAGTCCACGATGGTGCTTTCTTAATTGCAAACTGTGCCACCCGCACCCAAGCCTCCAGAACTCGGCGTATTGAAAGCAGGATTTCCTGTCGGACACTGCTGATTATTATAATCAGACGTGTTGATCAGCTCAGACATGCTTCCCAGCCCGTACTCACCGCCCTCACATTCTGGGTCAGGCAGA
The DNA here is from genome assembly GCA_047634635.1 of Granulosicoccus sp. Lineage (GTDB taxonomy): Bacteria > Pseudomonadota > Gammaproteobacteria > Granulosicoccales > Granulosicoccaceae > Granulosicoccus. The sequence continues at coordinate 390 of JBLIIE010000247.1, forward strand.
TTTGCCGGTGTTCCATTCGGATCTGGGGTATTTTCAGTTGGAGGCTGCTGTCCATCGCCGTCATCAATGCCATCACCCCCTCCAGAGTCCGCTTCTGCAGGTGGCTGCGACGATGCTCGGGCCGCTAGTATTTCCTGCTCCCAAACTTCTGACTGCATGCGCACAGTGGCCACCGCCATGAGCGGGAATTTCTTGCGCGAATAGAAATGTGCATTTTCGGCATCGATTTCCGTCATTGCCAGCGCAATCAGCCTCCCAACTACGGGTACTTTCAAATCAAGACCGTACGTAACTTTGATTTTTAACAGATTCGCATCCCGCACACTCAGCCCAGAGGCCTGCCCAATCTGGTGGCCCTTATGCCGCAAGTGGTTGTTAGGGATTACGCGATGATGCGTTGTTTGGCTGTGTACGCCCCAATCCTCAAAGGCTTCAATGGTTGGGTTTAAAATTTCCAAACGAGTAATATCAGAGCGTTCAGCTTCCACAATAGTTTGGGCCACTGCAAGTGCCGCCATCTCCAGACTTCCATCGCCACCTTGCACAGGAGCTAATCGCTGCCCCAACTCCTTAAGCATCAATGTAACTTGGGCATGGTTGACAGCCCCTGTTCGCGCCGCTTCAAAGGTTGCGTAATTGAGCGTTGTCTTGCCGTGGTAAATAAGGGCAGCTTGCACCGTCACCATCCCAATGAGCATGACAATGGGGGCAGCCACTATAAACTCTGTCAGTGATGCACCCGAATATTTATTACGCATGAAAACACCTCCTTGTGTCCATTCATCCGTCCTTAATTAGTTTAGTAGCGCCGTAAGAATGTCCAAACGACGCTCTACCTGTTTTCTAGAGGGATCATTCATACTTATCGATCTCAATGCATTCAACGTAACCACTTTGGCATTAAGTAAATGTGTTGTTGATAAATTGAACCAAGCCTTGAATTGTCCATTATCGGCAGCTAATGATGTCTCGTAAGCAACGACTGCCTGAGCGTATTGACCCAGTTGCGTTAAGGCGTTCCCCATACGGAACCATGCATAGGCATCGTTGGGTATTGTCTCAATAACCTCTCGGTAGCTATTCGAAGCTTGCACCCAATCCTCAGAGTTGTAGGCATTATCCGCCTCGTTCATCAGCTGATACAAAGAGTTGTGGGAAGTGTTAGAACCCAGTTTTTTATAGTCCCGATGAGTGGCAGTGCCTTCGACTGTAGAGCACCCTGACGTCAGCAGAACCATACTGACGAGGGCGAATATTTGTCTGTGGTTTACGATATATTTTCTAAAGTGACGCGAGGCGCATTGTAGATTTTCCCTTAAACGACACTGACAAATCCCTGCACAGCACTGCATACTTTTTACACAATACTGAAAATTTCTTACACCGCTCTTCGAATAGTCTACACACTGCCGCAAAAAACCATCTCCCAGAACATGGCAACTCATGTCCAGCCTCCTGTACTAGGTCCAAATTTCTGACCAACGCCTAAACGGATTCGGGCTGCAGTGCCACAGGCCATTTCAACAACAACTACAGCCTTCCATGCAAACGCAAACCTATTGGGAGGTACCGCGCATATTTTCAATATCATGCCTCTTTCGTCAATAAATACGACATCCAATACTTCCTTGCATCCCAATGTATGGACTGATGTGCAGGGCCGCAAAATTATTGCCTCTGTTGGCCCCAGTGTTGGGACTCCGTGTATGCCTCTTAATCGGTTATAGAAAGAGCACGCATCATAGGCATATAAAAGAGGGGCTCCGTGTCGTTGTAGCGTGACCTTATTCGTCAGATATTTCGACACCGTTCCTGTGACTTGAAAAAATATATTCACAGTACCCCTCCAGACACAACGCTAAGATTCGAATCTGTTGCGTTCCCACTCACACCTGCGCTCTTAGTCGCAGTCGCGGTCCCAGTCACTTCAATAACAGCCGAACCACTGGTTCCACCCGCAATTGCCCGAATTTCTCCACGAAATGAGCAAGAAAGGTTCACTCTTAACAAGAGTGTTTTAGCGCCGTTGTACTTTCCGCTTTTAACTACAGCGATGTTGTCATCAAAGCCACTGACCAATTCAGTTTCCGAATCGATAACTCCATTACTGTTTAAGTCGTCAAATAAGGCAAGCACTGCGTAACCGGGATAGGTATTCTCAGAAAAATCAGCATAAACGTGCATTGTGGATTCACCTATGGGTGAGCCGTCAGCAGTGGTTAATTGCAGAACCAGAGGAATATCCATAAAGTTCTCTGGTGCATAAACACAGCCTCCAGCGTCATCAACCCACTCTGTAATCTGCACTGAATGACGTCGTGGCGTGATGTCCAAAACAGCATTTGAGGGCACAGTATTTTCTGCACAGGACACGAGAGCACCCGAAAAAAGCACACTCACCATGATTCGTAAACATGATTTCTGGCTATGCCTCTTAACCTGCCCTACGCTCAATTCCCTGTGCATAAATACTCCTGATACTCAGTTAATACGTCTAAAACAACTAGCCTGGCCAGCCATAGGCCCAAAGTAAGGGCTTCCACGTAATCAGTCCTTCCTGGACGGCTTTGCTCAATAGAATGAAACCGATAACCAGAGAGGTGGTTGGGAAAATGAAAATCACCAATGGGCCTAACATCTTGACTGGAGCTTCCATGGCTTTTTTCTCGGCAGCTTGAAATCGCTGCGTTCGGAGTTGATTCGCCTGTGCTCGCAAAATAGGTCCAAGACTGGCACCCGTTTTCTCTGCCTGAATTAAGCTTGCCACCACACTAGAGACTGACGGACTACCCGTCCTATCCGACAGATTCCTAAGCGCCTCGGCCCGAGCTTTACCCGAACGGATGTCTCTTAGCACTCGACTGAACTCTTTACGCAGGGGTGAGTCACTTGTTTTCTGAACCGCTTGCGTGATGCCACCGGTTAAATTACTGCCGGCCTCAACAGCCAGCGTTATGACATCCAGATAAAACGGCAAGTGTCGTAAAATGGATTTCGATCGAGTGGCACTTATCTCACGCAACCAGAGTTCCGGATACCAAAACCCTGCAGCACCACCCACTAACCCCAACCACATCGTGGAGGGAGATACGAGGCTAGCCGCCATTCCCGTTGTAATACAAAAGAGAGCACTCGACACAACTTGGGCCGCTACGAACTGCTGCGGTGAGAGGCTGTACTCAACACCCGCACGCTTTAGCTTTACCGACGTTGCTTCAATACGCGCGTTATTCATCCACTGATTAAAATGAAAAACAACCGCTTGTATCAAAGGCCAGACTAGACGAAACCCAATCGCTGGCCGATCACGAAACTGTCTATTTTCCTCGGGGACCGTTCTGAAAACAGCGTATAGCCCCCAAACCAGAACTGCGACAAAAAAGCCGAAGGGCAAACTAAGCAACAGAGCATTCATATATCGATGCTCACGATTTTCTGTATCAACACGCTACCGATCAAATCCATACCGATTATCACAGCCAGAAACACCCAACCAAGAAGGCTGGTAAATAAAGGCATAGTCGCTACTGGCTCAAAATACATCAGTGGCAGTAAAATAAGAAATGGTAGAGCAGACACTACACGTCCTTGCAAACGCCCTTGCGCAGTCAGTGCTTCAATCTTTCCTTCCATCTCAATTTTTCGGCGAATAGTTTCTGCCAGGCTTTGTAGAATTTCTGCCAGATTGCCACCCACATCATTGGCTATCAACGCGGCAGAGACCAGTAGATCAACCTCCTCGCTCTGCACACGCTCACCAAGATTCTCCAATGCATCTTCCAGCCGGGCACCTAATCGCTGCTCCCGCTGCAGCAGAGAGAACTCCTGTGCCAGGGGTCCTTCAACTTCATTGACGTATAACTGAACGGCCATGGAGAACGTAGACCCCGCACGCATGGCCCCGGAAATCTGAGCCAACGCATCAGGGAGCGCAGCATTTATGGTTGCTCGGCGCTTACGAGTCAGTTGCGAGAACACAAGCCTTGGCGCGACAAACAACAAAGTAAGACAAGCTGCAATGATCAAAGGAGCAATATTCAGTAGAAGCAACAACATTGGGACAACAACTAGGCTTCCAAAATAGATAATCTGTAGCTTGCGGGTATCGGCCACGAGAAATAGTTTACGAAGGTTCGATTCAGTAGAATTCGACAGAGACTTTGAATAGCTGTCAACGCTGTCTGCGGTTCCACGCAAACAAAAAAATACAACAAGGCTAATACTAATGAAAAGCGTTAGTTGTATGAGTAACAGGCTCATGTGTGCAGTCGCTCAGTTACAGGTAAAAAGCTGGATAGATCAACTTCATAGCCCAGATCCCTTAACTCCTCATAGAATGTAGGAATGGAACCTGTTGCGGCAAAATTACCCTTCACTCGACCGTGCTCATCTACACCACGCTGCCCATAGACGAAAATATCTTGTAACTGTACGGTTCCACTTTCGACACCAACGACTTCCGTTATCTTGGTGATCTTTCTTGCCCCACAAGGAAAACGTGTTTGCTGGATAATCAGATCTACCGCAGATGCGACCTGTTCGCGAATAGCTGAGATGGGCAATTCCATCCCTGCCATCAACACGAGCACCTCAAGGCGTGAAAGCACATCTCGTGGATTATTGGCATGAATCGTTGTCAATGAACCGTTATGGCCAGTATTCATAGCTTGGAGCATATCGAGCGCTTCACCTCCACGACATTCGCCAACAACAATACGGTCCGGACGCATCCTCAGTGAGTTTCTAACCAGGTCGCGTATAGGAATCTCACCTCGACCTTCAAGGTTGGGAGGCCTGGACTCAAGAGAGACTAAATTGGGCTGAGCCAGTTTGAGTTCAGCGGCATCCTCTATTGTCACAATTCGATCGGTTGCGGGAATAAAATTCGAAAGCACGTTAAGCAAGGTCGTTTTGCCCGACCCAGTTCCGCCAGAAACAATAATATTCTTACGCATTTCAACGCAAACTTTAAGGAAATCCACCATCGGTTGGCTGATGGCATCACTTGCAATAAGGTCAGAAAAGACCAACCGAGTTTGGGGAAATTTTCGAATAGTCAGGCTGGGACCTTTAAGGGCCAAAGGCGGAATAATCGCGTTGACCCGGGACCCATCTTTCAAGCGTGCATCAACAATGGGACTGCTTTCATCAATTCTTCGTCCCAGCGGGGAAATAATACGATCTATGACTGCCGATA
>JBLIIE010000248.1:0-5500 GCA_047634635.1 Granulosicoccus sp.
TCTGGCCACCAACGATTTTGCAGATTCTGCACGTCTTTACGAGTTCCTGATGTATTAATATTATTTGCCCTGGGCAGCACAGTCGTCATTATTCCATGGTTCACCACTAGGAACACATAGCCTGCATCTGCTAAAAAATTGATAAGGATTACCGATTCTCTACCTGTTTTGAGCGGTATTTGGGTTAAGAGATACTGCGGTAATTTCTGTTGGAAGCTGTTCTGGGAAATTTGATTATTGGATTTGATCCGGAATACTATGGTGTCGATGGTATGTCGAGGAGCCCGAGACTTAACTCGTCCAAGTGATCAGCCCAACAGACTGCAAGCCAATAGATTAACGCTATCATAGCCTTTGACCATAAAAAAACTCACCACATCACTACGTCTTAAATTTGAGTGCTTATCAGCAGTTACTGTACCTGTGCGTTTTTCAAAAAGTGTGGTTCATTTATCTTTGTACTCTTCCGCTGAGCAGTTTTACTCTGAGCATCAGTTTTGCGTCATTGTGATGGTTATATATTGTGATACTGCATAGACGCAATAAACTCGTAGCCGAGAGAGCAATCTCAAGTCCTGAGATATACGTCACGCTGACGCTTTATCCATTTGGTAAAAATGTAACCATGATGCTACATAGCCCTATTTGCTGCATGAGTGGCAAAGGTAATTGTTACGATAATGCTTGTGCAGCAGGCCTTTTCCACTCTCTGAAGGTCGACGCAATCCATGCTGAGAAATTTGAAACGAGGGAAAAAATGAGACATGTTATATTCGAATACATCGAAGTCCACTACAGTCGCATCCGCCGACATAGTACTAACGGAAAAATTAGCCCAGTAGCATTTAAGGCAAAACAAGTAGCTTAGTTAAGTGTCCATTAAAGCAGGCAAGATCATAATGCTGATAGCATGAACCCCAAGTCCGCGGCTCAAATTAGATAGTTGGCAATTGAAGCTCAGTGCTTAAAGCAACCAAAAATGTTCGCTCAGTGGTGGATCCAAAAACAAGAAAAACTATAGAATTATGTGCGCACTCATTGCGTGGGCAGTGCTACTTCTTACATTTGTCGACATGTTGATATGTTGATAATCGGTGAATACAGTAGTATCGCTGAAACATTGTTTGTCTATTTTGGGTATTTCACAGTTTGGGCTAACATCCTTATCGCGCTTGCGTTTACGGCACCATTACTTAATCCAGATAGAAGGTTATCTAATTTTTTCATGCGTCCTGCCGCTCGTGCGGCCCTTGCATCATATATTCTTAGGGTCTCCGTTGTTTACCACATGCTGATCGTGCCTTATTGGAATCCTCAAGGTTTCACTTGGGTGACCGCTACAGGCTTGAATACGGTCATGCCAACTCTCTATATTATCGATTGGTTATTGTTTGCTGAAAAGCGACAAATTTTCTATAAAGATCTTCCTTATTGGCTCATATTTCCTGCCGTGCATGGAGGGACATCAATTATCTGAGGGTTATTGACCACGGTTTACCCTTATCTATTTTTGAACGTAACTGATCTAGGCATTAGAAATGTATTATTAAATATGTTCGGATTAGTTGCAGTTCTTGCAGTGGTTGGCCCTATTTTTATAGCCATAGCCCGTCTGATTTCCGACAGAACCGAAACCTAGCAGGCAATAGAAAATGCTCGCCCAGTACCTTTACTGGCGCCTGTCACAATGTGCGTTTGTCGTAGAGTCGTAAATCCATAGCCGCCTCGTGTTGTTCTTTACAAGGTAGATGTTGATCGGTTCATTTAATGAATGACCGAACTTTATTCGAATATTCAGAAAGGTACTTTGACTAAGCAATCACTGATGACTTAATTAGAAATGCCCTAAACCTCTTCGCAAGATAATCGGCCAATCGTGCAATGAGAAAGCTTTTAGGCATCTGATATGATTGACGAAAAACTTACATTTTACCCTGATTTCATTCTTTGAGTTTCAATAATGTCATGGAATACAGGCAACAAAAAAATTTTGTTGCCTGTCGATCAACTAGTTCACAGATGCGAGGCCCAAATAGTCTTCATAATTTTTACTGTAGAATCGGTCCAACTCATCGGGCGTTGCATTCACAGCGTCCAAGCTTCGCTCGTAGTCTCCAAACGGATCCTTACCACCCTCAGGATGAGGGTAGTCAGTGTTAAACATCAAAATATCTTTTGATACATTTCTTAAGATCCATCCGGTATTTTCAGTATGCAGCGGTGCAACACGAATCTGACGCTGAAAATACTCAGAGGGCTTGAGAGACAACTTTTTCAATGCCTGATCAAACTTGCCGAGCAAGGATACACCCATATCGAGATTCATGATCGAGGCAGGCACCCAGTTTGCACCAAGCTCAATAATACCCACTTTAAGTTTAGGAAATCGTTCCAACACGCCGTCATAGATCATGCAGGTTATCCAACGCTCAATAGTGTGGTGAATCACCGGCATATCTTTAGGTTTGGTACTTTCTATATTGCCTAAATTACCCTCTAGCATGCGCTCGACACCGGTGTTCATGTAAACCGAAGGCATGTTCTGACCACTACCAATATGAAGTGTGACAGGCACTCGCGCCTCTTCCATCATCGCCCAGAGCGGATCATAAGCAATATGAGAGGGCGCGCGTCCTTCGACAGCATCCGAACCAATCCAGATGGCATTAATGCCCAGTTCCAGCGCCAATTTAAGGGATGTTTGAGCCTGTTCTGGATCTCTTAAGGACAAGTAACCGACAGACTGTAATCGCGGGTCATCTGCACAGAAGTCTGCCATGCCTCGATTGAGCGCATCACAGCCACCGTAAACGATTTCAAGGTCTTTGTTTCGAGCAAATCGACTTGCGCCGATTGAAGGAAAAATCAATTGCGAGCTGATGCCCATGATCTCAATTGCTTCACTTCGCTCTTTCTTTTCAACCGCACCGTATGCACTCCACATGTTACGTTTGCCTGGATGCGCAAAAATGTCAGCTTTAAGTGCCTCTGTAAGCTCAGGATCATCACCCGCTAATCGTTTATCCGCAGCTTCCATAACAGGGTCAAGTGCTGGCATATTAAGGTCAAAAATCCCACTGTCTAGGTTCTCACTAACATGCTTTGAGGCATAGCTTTCCAACCAACCCCGGCTTTCAATAATGTGACTATCAGCATCATGGATTACTCTGTCTTCTCTGTGTGACATGGTGATCTCCTTTTTTGACAAACTGAAAAATACGCGCCTAAAAACCTTATTATATAAACTATATAATAGGAGTCAATGGATTTTCGACATCTCATTCAGTTGCAAGAGGTTGTTTCATTCAGCCGGGTAGAAGTGAATCAATTCCGCCAAAGATGAACTGCACAGTGCTGTTAATCATCTCCGCTTTATTGCCTCCGAATCGATCGTAGTGCGCAGCCGCAGCCAGCGAGGCACCCGATGCAAGAACAACGAGTTGTTCAGCTTTTTTACGATCTACGGTAAATTGGTCAGCCAGCGACTTGACCAAGAATCGCGCCATCACACTACGCTTCTTCCTTTCATCAACGGCTACTACTTCGTAGATATCGGGTTGATCTCTTAAAATAGTGATAATGTTATTGCTCGAGAATTGTTCAAAATTTCCTGAAACTATCAAGGTGACCAATTCGTGATAATCCTTCGCGGAAATCACCTGCAACTCCAGTTCACTATCAAATCTCTTCGACTCTCGGATCAATAGCTCCTGCAAGACCGCCCGCCGCGTATCAAAATATTTGTAGATGAGCGGATTGCTGACATTGGCCTCGCGGGCTAGCGCCTCCATCGTGAAACTCGAAAGCCCCAGGTCAAGAATTATCGTGCAGGCACAGTCAAGCAACTGCATACGGCGATCGTGTGGAGAAAGACGTGTTCGTTTTGGATTAGTCATAGTCAGACCCTAACGAAATTAACAACGATCCGAAAGGGAAAGAACAGCCCCACAGCATATTGAATATTTCGCGGGTTAACGCCCCCTGCACACCCTAAGAGTTGCCTAAGTGATAGCCCTGCTTACCTGTAAGCCAATAGATCAATGCCATCACGGTCATTGACCCTCTACATTATAATGTTCAAAAGTTCGATAAACGGTGATACTTGACCGGTAGCCCAAATATGTGGCTTGTTCGCCTTATACGCTGCTATGAGTCGTCGCGTGGCACAGAAAAGTCAGAGCCGTTTCTTTGGATGGTACGCGAGCGCGTGCTAAAGACAGTTCATTTATCTCACAACAGTTACGGTGATCATTGCTTTCCTTTTTCCTATGCGTTCGCAGCAGAAATAAAAGTTCGCGAGGGTGAAGGGGATCCCGTGACCGACCATATCGCAGATGGCGCGCCGCCCAAGCGACCCATCCTACTTGCAACAACCCTAAACTTTCTGCTCTTTTATGATTATGCAACACAGCGAATCGACATTCATCCGAATAGAGCATATCAAGGCTGTCAGTCACAAAAAAAACTTCGCCGCATAGTTTGCCAGATACACCACAAAATCAGGTAGAGGATGCCGAGTTAGAAGCAGCACCCTGACCCTTACCCTGAGAAAGCTATCGAAACGCTCCAACGCAATCAGTAGTGCTGCACAGTTCAGCCTTTCTTCTTTGCCATAGAATCAATAAAGCTGATGAGTGTTAACGTTTCTGCTGGGTCCATTCTGCCCACAGGTGAATTACTGTAGGTCGAGCCCATAACTTTATCACCACGCAAAATAAATTCAGAAGGCTGGATGTGATCACGGCGCTCATCCCACCAGGCCCCAATCGCATCCCCATCGGCCCGGGTCATACCATATGCGACAGGAAAACTAAGAGGTTCTGCGATCTCTAGAGTCTTGTCTTCATTATCTACTGTACCCGCAATAATATTGACGCCAAGGGACTTAAATGCGTCGAGACGTTCTTCGAAGCCGGCTAACAGACGGCGGCAAAAAGGTCACCAATGACCACGATAAAACAAGATTACAGTGTAGGTCGAGTCAAGATCACCGGGGAGTGATAGCGTATCACCTCCAGCAATGTTGAGAGACAGGCCGGGAAAAACAGAACCCGGCGTTAATTGCTCAGCCATCTTCATTCTCCTCGCTAGACAAAAAATATAAATTTATGTAACAGCGCCCAAATTGTACGCGCATTACCAAGGCTTTACCGCAAGACATCTCAAAGTGCGTTGGCTTAACCACCAGACACATCGGTAACGTCCTGTATACCCATTTTCAGCAATGCGGCATAGGGAACCTTAAAGCGTGTCAGCATTCCAGGATCAACGCCCTGTAGCGCATTCGCGCTGGTCACCGCAATGTAGGGCATATAGATCTCAATGCCTTTATCTAAGGCCTTTTGCCAGCTCGCTGCGGCTTCCGATATATTCCCACGGAGGTTTTCATACACAGTGGTGCCTAGACCGCGTCACAACTTCGTTCGGTACCCTCGTGCCTTCGCTCGGAGCTGCCATCAGCACAATTCGACACGCTGCAAGGGAATTATTCCATACAGCA
>JBLIIE010000249.1:0-5454 GCA_047634635.1 Granulosicoccus sp.
CAACGAATATGTAGGCAACTGGCCCACTATCGTTGAGCAATTGTTTCTGACTATTTAAAAATGTTAGATGTTGAATTGGTTCGAATTTTTAAATAAGTACATAAATCTATACACATACCCTAACAAAAAATAATTGTGCCTACTTGATAGCTATTTGTCGATTTGTTCCTAATTGAAATTATAAAGTATGCCGAAATAGTAAATATTACCGGGTTTATTTTGAATGTTGTGAGTAACTATGTGGAGGCTAATGAAGCTTGTCTGCTCTCAAACGCCGATGGTCTGTAACGGGTTTTTACAAGAACATTCTTGTTGGCCATAGCCCGAATTTGGAACACTACAAGCTTATGAAAAAAATATTATTACTTTGTACCGTGTCTCTTTTAGCCAGCTGTGGTGCAGCGACCACTGATACAGCGCCACCGTCTGCTGGTGATCCAAGTGGCACTACGACGGGTTCGACCACGAGTGGGAATACTACAGGTGGAAATACTACAAGTAATGGGACGACTACAGGTGGAACGACTACAGGTGGAACGACTACAGGTGGAACGAGCACAGGTGGAACGAGCACAGGTGGAACGAGCACAGGTGGAACGAGCACAGGTGGGACGACTACAGGTGGGACAGTCACAACCACGGATTTGAATTGGGATGAAGGGAGCTGGGACCAGCTTAACTGGCAATAGAACTTACTCAATCCAATAAATATCAATTACTAATTTAGGAAAAAAAATGAATATATTGAAGGTTGGTCGGTTACGTACGACAGCTCTAGTGTTGTTAGGTGGGCTTTGCATGAATGTGAGTGCATCTGACGTAGGATCACTAACAACTTTTTCGGCTAATACACCTGCAAGGGCATCTGAGGTTAACGGTAATTTTTCTGCTGTTGGTATAGCAGTAAATGATAACTTCGCTCTTATAAATTCTTTAAGGTCAGAACTCAATAACGCGCTGGCGAGAATAGAAAGCTTAGAAAATAGCAATGTGTTACAGCTAGAGCAGTTCGTATCCGTTGTTGGCGGTGAGACCATAGTTCGCTTTGAAGGTGTAAATTTACAAGTTGTAAATGGCCTCTTAGACAGGGAATCGGTCAATGGATTGGGAAATATTATCGTAGGCTATAACGAAACTCGCGATGATGGCGAAGACAATAAGACGGGTTCGCATAACATGGTGATAGGTGGCTTCAACAACTACTCTAGCTATGGAGGACTTGTTGCAGGAGAGTTCAACCACGTGAGAGGTCCGGCGGCAAGTGTTACTGGAGGATTTGGTAATCTCGCAGGTGGATCGTATTCTAGTGTCAGTGGTGGAAACGATAACATAGCTAACGGTACTTTCAGTAGCGTTAACGGTGGTGCTAGTAACGTAGTCTCCCAAGCTGGTGAAAGTGCCGCCGTCGCAGGTGGGAAGGATAATATTGCCTCTGGCTTCGCTTCAAGCGTCAGCGGTGGTCAAAATAATTTTTCTGAAGATGATTTCTCTATAGCGCCCTGATCATAAGTCATAAGTATTAGCTCCAGGATTGGCAGAAGTATTCTGCAACATTTACAGCGTATTTTTGCCGATCTCTATTATTTAGTTGATTATCCATTCCATACTGAAAGTTAACGCGATTTGTTAAAAGTAATGTTCTTTGAGTGTTCTTGAACGGCTAACTGACTCAATGTTAGCTTTCCGTAAATAATTAATACGAGAACACGATAGAAAATACTAGAAATTAATTTTCATGGTAACTAACTAACTAACGACGCACATTGTGCGGACAGATCTTACATCAGTCGCAGAGTCAAAATAAACAAAACAATCCCAATAGCAACTAATCCAACTGAGTAACAATACAAGCGCAACCCGCGCTTCAAATCTCTAGCGCTTGGGGGGATTCCAGCTTCATTCAACCAAGGCTCGTGACTGACACCCGTGTCATATTCCCTTGGTCCCGACAGCCTTATACCCAGTGCAAAGGCCATTGCTGATTCAGGCCAACCGGCATTAGGGGAACGATGATGTTTTGCTTGGTTCGCGATAGCCTTTAGCGAAGGCTGCATTCGCGCACAAATCCAGAAAAGCATTGCAGTCAATCGTGCGGGTATTAGATTGACTAAATCATCTAAGCGCGCTGCGAATCGTCCATATGCCTTGTACCGATCGGTTTTATGCCCAATCATTGAATCGAGCGTATTAATTGCCTTGTAAGCAGCGAGCCCGGGTAGCCCGAGAAGTACACCCCAAAACACAGGCGCTATAAACCCATCGGAGGCGTTTTCGGCTAAACTCTCCAATGCGGCTCCAGAAATACCGTGCTCATCTAGTCGCTGTGTATCACGCCCCACTATTTTTGCTAAGGCCTTGCGAGCTTCCGTAAGATCGTTGTTAGCGAGTTCCCGGAATACATCAGCAACATGCTCGTACAAACTACGAGCGGCCAAAAGACTGGATGCCACTAATGCCTCAAAAACCAAACCTATAAGGTTGTTGGGTAGAGTGGTGCTCAGAGCCCATGCTAAGGCTGTTGAGACAAAGACCACTGTTAAAGTGGAAAACAGTCCACTCAGCTCGCGCCATTTTTCACTTGAAGATGCACGGTTAAAGTGTGTCTCCAGAATTGATACAAGAGCCCCTATCCACACCACAGGGTGACGGATACGCTTAAACAAAACCGAAGGCCATCCGAGCGATAGCTCCAAGATCAGAGCTGACAGAATCAGCGAAGCGCTGTAGGCCATTGAACTATCAAAAACACTCATCTAGCTATTCAATCACTTTACGGTATAGTTCTGCGAGCGAACCATCGATTTCTGTAGGGAAGCCGGTGTAATTCCGGCACTGTCGAGCAACGATAATAGGTCGACGTTTCAATGTCTACCCTAAGTCCGATACCCGTTTATGATCACAATGACTCGCGTCAAGGTCAGACCACTCCATTTTGTGTGGCTCGAGCATCCATCCGGATCATCATCTAGATTGATTCCTCATTAGCATTTTGATACGTCTATCGCTGGAATATTTCAATAGGGCGTGTTGGCCATGCAACGAAGTTTGAAGATTATATGAAGCTACCGCTTGCCACCATCATTAGCGAATCTCCCGATCACTTAGTACAGCGGCACGAGCGCTATGTGGTTGTCTTCTTGAAGACCGGGCACAGGGTGCTATCGACGTCACCTGCTCAAGGTGGGCTTGTTGAGACAGTTCGCTATTTAGTGAATCATCAAAGTATGGAGGCCAGTAACCACAATGATCGATTCGAAAAGATCATTGCCCTTAGTGCTCAGCAGTATCATCAAAGTGTGGCCGATGAGCTGAAAATAGATGAGTCACTGATGGCCATGATGGGAACAGCGGCCTCCATGAATCATGTTTCGCATGTTTATCGTGAATATAAAAACTTACGGGTAGATGTACTGGTTACGGCTGGTGTTCACGGTAACGCGCTGCGTTCTGGTGATACTTCTCATTGGGCAGAAGGTAAAAATGGAAATGAGCGTGTTGACGAGGTCGGCACCATTAATACCATCGTCTTGATCAATCAACCGTTACTGCCCGGTGCTATGGCCAAAGCGGCTATGGTCATGACAGAAGCCAAATCCTCAGTCTTGCAGGAGCTGGCTGTTTGCAGTCGAGAGTCGACTCACATAGCCACTGGAACAGGGACAGACCAATATATCATCGCCTCACCGGTGAATGACAAAGTTGCTGCATTGGAAAGCGCCAGTGGGCATTTAAAGCTAGGCGAGCTTATAGGAACTGCTGTTCGCGATGCCACACTGGAAGCCTTGCGATGGCAATCTTCACTAGAGCGTTCGAGCACTCGCAGCGTTACCCATGCCTTGGGACGCTATGGTTTGACAGAGCAATATTTGTTTGATGAACTAAAAGAAGCACTCCCCACCACAAGCTATGAATTACTCCACGACAACCGCACATCAGTGCTTACCGAGCCAAGAGTAGTTGCATCTGCTTACGCGTTCGCAGCAGTACTAGACAGGCTTCAGTACGGTACTTTATCTAGCACGTTGGCTGCTGAAGTCATTAAGGATCAAGCAGCCAATGTAGCTGTCAGCGTTTCTGCTCAATCAGATCGTTGGCCAGAGTATTGGAAAAATACTGAAGTGTCACCCAATGATTTAATACATAGTTTTGTGTCAGCTGTCGCTATGGGGTGGCAACATAAATGGTAACCATCAACCTGACACATGCGCTGTCACTGTGGTCATTGTCAACCAGCGCTAAAGCTACTCTAATCAACGTCTCGGAGAATCGTACCTATTTAGTGACCGATGCTCGCAACGTACGCATGATATTGCGTGAACACCGACTGGACTATCATAGTGAACAAGAGATACGCAGTGAACTGATGTGGATTGAGGCATTGCGTCATGAAAGTGATGTGAGTGTTTCAACTGTCATACCTGGTTTAAACGGGAAGGCAATTCAAACGGTGCATTGCAACGGCGATGCCTCAGAACGCCATCTCGTTATGTTTGAGTTTTTAGAAGGCAACGAGCCTAATGATGATAAAGCACTGTATGGGCACTTCAACACACTGGGGCACGCAACAGCACAATTGCACACTCATAGCATGCAATGGCGAAAACCAAATAACTTTGTTCGTCGTGAGTGGAATATTGATACGGTGCTTAGCCCACACGCTGCATGGGGACATTGGTCTAAAGGACCAAATGTAGACAATGTGAATCGGCCGGTTTTGAGTGCCTTGGAGTCCATGCTTATTCAGCGATTGTCACACATAGGCATGGGGGATGATGTCTACGGACTCATTCACGCTGATTTGCGCACGGCCAATCTCCTATTAGATCACGAGGCCATACATGTGATCGATTTTGATGATTGCGGATTCAGCTGGTATTTATATGATTTTGCCACTGCCGTAAGTTTCATGGAAGATCACCCGCGTATCGAAGATCTAAAAGCGCATTGGCTTGAAGGTTATCGACGCCATCGTCACTTAAGCTGCGTGCATGAGGCTGAATTAGACACGTTAATACTGTTTCGTCGTTTAGCGCTACTGGGGTGGATGGGCACACACGCGAACGTGGACATCGTTAAGGATCTGAGCGCTACTTTTGCAGAAGGTACTGCAATGCTTGCTGAATGTTATTTGGGTATGTCTGGGCAGACTAGCGTTTGAGTCTGAAAAGCTGTGATCGATGCCCAGTAGGGGCTCAAACTCGAATATGCTGCGTAGGAGGGGACAAGTTTTCCAGATAATTGAAGTCACTTGACTAGAACTCAATTATTGTTTAATCATGCTCAGCATGAATATTAGAGAGGCAACGGAAAAAGACTTCGACTCAATATGGCCGATAATTAGCGAAATTATTCTAGCTGGTGACACCTACGCGTATCCAATTGATACGACAAAGGAGCAAGCCCTTCAGTTTTGGATTGAAGCACCGCGTAAGACATTTGTTGTCGAGAATGGTC
>JBLIIE010000250.1:0-5399 GCA_047634635.1 Granulosicoccus sp.
CGACCAATTCACGAAATACAAGCTGTTTTGTTAAAATTTTTGAACCTTGTTTGATTTGATCGCCTTATCGTGGCGCCTTCCCAACCTTCTTGTTTAGAACTAACCACCTGATTTAACGGGCGCCAACCAATCCTTGCGTGGCGAGCCAACCAGTGAGAGACCAGTGGATACCAACGATTACACCCGAAGAATTCGTTACGCGCTGAAAATTGATGATGCTGATGCGATGCGATTGATTAAGCTCGGAGGAGACTCTGCCACTCTGGAAGAGGTTCGTGGTTGGCGGATGAAAGAAGGTGGTGACGAATATTTGCCTTGCCCTGAGCCGATGCTTTTAGCGTTTCTCAACGGCTTGGTTATTGACCATCGGGGCCCTCCGCCAAATTCCCCATACAGAAAACCGAAAAGTGCAGAACGGTTCGATAACAATACCGTTCTGAAACAGTTGCGTATAGCTCTGTCTTTGCGAACTGATGACGTACACGACTATATTCAGGCAGGCGGAGGGCGCCTCGGGAAGACAGAGGTCGGTGCCTTTTTTCGCAATAGCGACGCTAGAAATTATCGAAGATGCGGGGACCAAGTTATGCGTTGGTTTCTTGCAGGTTTGACGAGTAGCAGAGATACTGGAGAAAGTTAGAGCTATGACCTGAACGTATTTTTGTTACATTGTACCGCGGAGTCCGCTTGGCTTCCAGACGGTTGGCTGAATCCAACCTCTAGTTTCGACTGGGCAGTGGGCACTCAAGAGATCGATCGTCGTACGGACAGAATTGTTCGAATCGCTCACTTTTATCAATCAGTGATGTTTAAAAAACAGGATCTTTTATGAAAATACGTTACGCAATGACCGGAGGCCTGTTGGCTGCCGGACTACTTGCTGGTGCGGCTCAGGCGCAGCAGCAGTTTATTTCCATTGGTACTGGTGGTGTTACAGGCGTTTATTACCCAACTGGCGGAGCTATCTGTCGTTTGGTCAATAAGGGACGTAAGACTCACGGAATTCGCTGCTCTGCAGAATCCACCGGTGGATCGGTATACAACATCAACACTGTACGTGCGGGTGAGCTCGAGTTTGGTGTTGCTCAATCTGATTGGCAGTTCCATTCCTACAACGGCACATCCAAGTTTGCTGATCAGGGCCCATTCAAAAATCTTCGATCTGTTTTTTCAGTGCATGCCGAGCCTTTCACCGTACTGGCACGAAGTGGCAATGACGTAACCTCTTTTGAAGACCTGAAAGGCAAGCGCGTTAATGTCGGTAATCCAGGTTCTGGCCAGCGAGCCACTACTGAAGTGGTTATGGAAGCTTACGGCATGACTATGGATGACTTTTCAATCGCGTCAGAGCTGAAAGGTTCTGAAATGGCTCAAGCCATGTGTGATGACAAGATCGATGTATTGGTATACACCATTGGTCACCCAGCAGCTGCGATCACAGAAGTTACTAACACATGTGATGTGGACTTCGTTGACGTTAAAGGCGCTGAAATCGACAATTTGATTAAAGAAAACCCTTACTACAGAACAGCGGCTATTCCCGCTGGCATGTACAAGAACCAGGACGCTGAAGCACACACTTTCGGTGTTGGTGCAACGTTTGTCTCCTCTGCAGATGTGTCAGATGAATCTGTGTATGTTGTTGTTAAAGCGGTATTTGATAACTTCGCAGACTTCAAGAAACTGCATCCAGCATTCGCAAATCTGAAGGAAGAAGAAATGATTTCTGATGGTTTGTCTGCTCCTTTACATGATGGCGCGGTTAAGTACTACAAAGAACGTGGCTGGATGTAATAGGGTGTATTCGGGCTCGCATTATTCATGTTGAATTGGCTTAGTACAGGATGACGTGCTCCTGTACCAGGTAGTACCTGGCGGCCAGCTCTACTGCAGAGCTGGCCGCAACTTTTTGTAAAGCAACACAATCGAGTGTTAGCAGCCAGGAGACTCGCCCGTGAGTGCCAAATCCTCATCCACACAACCGTCGTCTGAATCTTCAGACCTGGAAGCGTTTACATCGATAGATACCGGAGGGCGAGCTCCTGTCGGTGGTATTGGTTTTTTCATTGGCTTTGTGGCGTTTACCTGGAGTGCATTCCAGTTGTATGTGTCTTCTGCGCTACCGTTCTGGATAGCCGAGAACCTTGACATCAATCTGATTTTCAACGGCAGTGAAGTCAGAGTAATCCATCTTGCTTTCGCCATGGCGTTGGCTTGTCTGTCTTATCCGCTGTTTAAGAGTAGCTCCAAATCGCGTGTGCCTGCCTACGATTGGGCGTTGGCAGTGGCCAGTATCATGTGCTGTCTCTATTTGATTGTCTTCAAAGACGATATCGCCAACCGCGCTGGCCTGCCTACTATTGGCGACTTGATGGCTTCAGCCTTTGGTTTGATATTGCTAGCGTTAGCCGTGTTCAGATCGCTAGGACTTCCCATGCTGATTGTCGCTGGTGTATTTGTTCTCTACGTGTTTTTTGGCGATGCCCAGGTTCTGCCTGATGTTGTTCAGTGGAAAGGTGCCTCTTTTGGCAAAGCGATGTGGCACTACTGGATGCAGACCGAAGGTGTTTTTGGTGTCGCTCTAGGTGTTGCCTCTTCCATGATCTTTCTGTTCGTCTTGTTTGGTGCCTTACTTGAGCGGGCCGGAGCAGGAAATTATTTTATTCAATTAGCGTTCGGCTCCCTGGGCCATTTTCGAGGTGGGCCCGCGAAGGCTGCTGTTGTTGCATCCGCTTTAAGTGGTATCTACTCAGGTTCGTCCATTGCCAATGTAGTTACAACGGGTACGTTCACAATACCGCTAATGAAGCGCACTGGGTTTTCTGCAGAAAAAGCGGGTGCCGTTGAAGTTGCATCATCGACTAACGGGCAATTAACACCTCCTGTGATGGGAGCTGCTGCGTTTCTCATTGCAGAATTCACCGGAATATCTTATCCGGAAGTTATCAAGCATGCGTTATTGCCAGCACTTATTTCCTACATAGCCTTAGTCTATATCGTTCATCTAGAAGCGTTAAAACTGGATCTGGTTGGCCTGGAAAAACCACCTTCACATATCACCGGAATGCAGAAAATCATTGGGTTTTTGTTTGGTTTTCTGGCTTTTGTTGCATTGGGTGGCATTGTCTATTACGGACTAGGATGGATTAGCACCGCCTTTCCAGGTATGACGTTCTGGGCGGCAGCGGGCATTTTTCTTCTAGCGTACGCCATTCTCATTACCATAAGTGCCAGACGTGATGATTTAAAAATGGATGACCCCAATGCGCCGCTACTGGTTCTTCCAAGACCAGGTGAAGTGGCAATGACAGGGTTGTACTACTTGCTGCCCATCATCGTCCTGTTGTGGTGCATCCTCATTCAGCGCCTGTCACCTTCGCTGTCTGCATTCTGGGCATCCATGGGAATGATATTCATCGTCGTGACTCAGCATCCGCTTAAAGCGATCATTCGTGGTGGTGCAGCGTCTAACGAAGATTTAGGTGCAGCTCTTAAACGTGGCATACAGGATTTTGGCGAAGGTATGGTTGGCGGTGCTAGAAGTATGGTGCCCATCGGTGTGGCTACCGGTGTAGCCGGCATCATCATCGGTACTGTATCCCTCACTGGTGCGCATCAGATAGTAGGGGAGTTTGTCGAATTTCTGTCAGGTGGAAGTTTGATCCTTATGTTGTTCCTGGTAGCCATAATGAGTTTGCTATTAGGCATGGGCTTACCGACGACTGCTAACTACATCGTGGTGTCCTCATTAATGGCACCGGTGATTGTGTCAGTAGGGGCTCAGCAAGGGTTAGTCGTGCCGCTAGTGGCTGTACATATGTTTGTGTTCTATTTTGGCATCCTCGCTGATGATACGCCGCCGGTGGGTCTTGCCGCCTTTGCCGCAAGTGCGATTTCTGGTGGTGATCCCATTAAGACGGGTATCCAGGGTTTTGCCTACGACATTCGGACAGCGTTACTGCCTTTCTTATTTATTTTTAATACAGAACTTCTGTTGATTGACGTGACCCTCGCTAAGGCTATTTTTGTATTTATCGTTGGGGTCATAGCCATGATGCTGTTTGCAGCAGGCACCCAGGGCTATTTCATGGCCAAGAGTAGGATATGGGAATCAGCGCTGCTTATGCTGGTGGCGTTCACGCTGTTCAGGCCGGGGTACTGGCTTGATCAGGTGCAACCACCTTACGAAATAATGTCTGGAAGTGAGCTCATTCAAGCCGCCGAGAACTATCCTGTTGGTGAGCTTTTACGACTTCGCGTTGTCGGTCCGGATTTCGACTACCCGGATAAAATGTCACAGCTAACTTTGCTTGCGGACCTGGGTGCAGCTGGCGATGGTGAGACACGTCTCGAACAAGCAGGCCTCACAGTGATTATGGATGACGAGGGTGCCGCCTTGGATGAGCCGTTTGCTGGAACAGCGTTCTTTCAGACGTTGCAAATGTTTGATTTCTATGATGACCCGCTAGTGCGAATCGATCAGGTTCAGATACCGGCGGAGCGCGTGGCCAAGGAAGTATTCTATATTCCTGCTTTGCTGTTGCTTGGAATCGTAGTACTACTACAACGACGGCGTCAGACAAAGCCTGCTTTCTTCGGAAAATTCTAGACTCCGACCTAACCAAAACGACAATGTCCTGATTCGTTCATCCGGGTGTTGTCGTGTATTTTCTTCTATTAGCACTTTCTCCTCGTAGCGCTGCAGAAAAATATGTCTGAAGACGACCTCATCATTGACGACAATCGTGTCGTGTCAATACATTATCAACTCACTAACGGTTTTGGTGAGCTTATAGATAGTTCGCAAGGGGACCTGCCTCTTGTTTATATGCATAACACCAATGTATTGCTGGTCAGTCTCGAAAGAGAGCTAACCGGTAAACAGGCTGGGGAACACATCGCGGTCACAATATACCCGGAGGATGCTTATGGGTATCCGGATGAGGAGTTAATTGCGGAATGGCCAAGAGAATCCATTGAGAAGAGTCAGGAATTGATCCTGGGTATGCGTTTTAAGGCTGTGGCGAAAAATGGCGAAAACCAACTTGTTACGTTGACTGAAATTCGTGAGGAGACGGTCATACTTGACGCCAACCATCCATTGGCGGGTCAGGTGCTAACATTTACGGTAGCTATAGTCAGTGTTCGCGAACCCACGGCTGAAGAGATTGCGCAAGGGTTTGCTGAATCAACGCAATCTAAAACTGTGAAGGGTAGTAACTGATAACAGAGTTATTCAAGATGCTTTCTTGAACGCGTTGATTGACGTTACGTCTGCGATATTGGTATTGGCTGTGATGTCGGCAATGGTGTCATTGGAAGCAGTTAATGCCCTTAAAGGTAAGTCATCAATAAGTTGATCCAACGGCGTGGGCATCTTTAACCCATAGCCTTGTGCA
>JBLIIE010000251.1:0-5310 GCA_047634635.1 Granulosicoccus sp.
GGTCAGTAAAATTTGCGCCAGGACAGGCCAAAAGATGTAGCTGGAATTCATTAGGTGCCTCGTTGTTGTTAATTAACAGAACGTCTGACCCGAGGCCTTGGCCTCATAGGGTCTGTTATTCGGTATGTCTGAAACTCAGATTGATGCTAAAATGGACGCCGTCAATATGGCAAATTATATGGACAACGTCAATTTGAAAGCAAAACAAAAACGGACCGCAGGACAAAAGCACGGTGATTTGAGGACGGAGCTTCTTCGAGAGGGCGTAGCACTGCTCGACGGTCAAGGGATAGAGGGTGTCACTATTCGTGCCGTGGCACGCAACGCGGGTGTAGCGCATTCAGCGCCCGCCAACCATTTCCCATCCAGGCAAGCTTTGCTGACCGCAATCGCGACAATCATTTTTACAGACTTAGCTGATCAAACGATAGAGGCGACAACAGGATTAGAGGATAAACCAGAGGAGGCCATCCAGGCCTTTGCGGAAACCTGCTTCCAGTTTGCTTTCGACATGCCCAATCGCTATCAACTGCTCTGGCAACGACAACTGATCGATCAACACGAGCCTGCGCTCGCCAGAGAAATGGACCGCGTTTATGCCGCGCTGCTTTCAGTCTTGCGCCAAGATCACGTAAACCACCGCGTGGACATTGAGACAGACGCCATTGCGATATGGTCAATGATCCACGGATACATCAGTATGCGACTGGATGGAAATCTTGTGGCAGCCAAAGATACTGTAACGAAACTTCCTCGACACAAAGCAATTCTGCTGTCACTCATTGATGGGATTTACCACCGCACTGAAATGGGGTCAGAGTGGAACGACCCGATTTGACCCCAATTCTTCGCCACCACCTTTCTATAAAATTTGCCTATTACTCGTGGGGGTGTTCCTTGAATTGTTTAGCGTTGTCGCCAATTTTGAACCAACTTGGTTTTTCAGAAACAAACTCGTGAAATGCATTTTCGATTTCAATTTCACTATCTATGCAGTTTGCATTTATTGGAAAAGACTCTATTTGCGAAAGGACCTCTCCAAGAGCAGTCCCGCAGACAGAACAAAAACACCGAGCATACTTATACGGTGGTTCAGCTTTGTAGGTGGTTATTTTTTCTCGGCCAGCAGTAATCTGAAACTTGTCAGATTTTACAAACGCCAAAGAGCTTGCCCCAACCTTTCGACAACGGCTGCAATGACACATACCCATCATGCTTGGCTTTTCTGTCAATTCAAATCGAACGATTCCACAACAACAGCTTCCTTTAAGCATATTACTCCTTTAGTTAAGAGATAATTCTTATGTAAAAGAGTAACACAAATACTGTACAAGCATACAGTTGCCGGAGATTTACGGCGAAATCTATAAATAAGAAACGAGATTGGCTGCCGGGCTCATCCAACAACTGGATAATGTGGCGGCGGTGCGCCACATATCCCTATTTGTTAGACACGTATTTAGCCTCGACGCAAAATGGTGGAGACAAACTGACTTGCTACTCCCCACTGACTTTGCCAATAGCCACTAAACTTTGGTAAATGGTCATCTACATCATCAACCCGCCGATCATAAAACGAATGCAGAACCGGTTTAGGCAATTCATATTCTTTGAAAAAATTAGCTGCGGGGATGAAGGACAATCCAAAGGCTGGAGCTAAAGGCAAAAATGCTACCACGGGGTTGTTGCATGAAGGACAAACACCTCGGTTTACTGCAGGAGGAAAACGATGTTTAGCGAATCGAATTGTATGATTAATAGGTTTAATCACTTGATTAGCTCTTACTGCAACAATATCAGCGAACGGCTTACGATAAACCTCTTGGCAAATCTTGCAATGGCAGATAAATCGAATTATGAGATGACCTTTGACAAAGGTTTGGGGTCAGAGTGGTTACTCCAAGGTTTGGGGTCAGAGTGGTTACTCTGACCCCATCTTTTTGTCTTTAACCTAGTGGCTTGCGTAATCTTCCATCCAACCACCAGATTCTGTAATGTGGCTATCCGTATCGCAGACTGTTCGATTGACCCAAGTGCGCTGTTGGCTGCTTCTTGCCGAATATTTCCTATATGATTGCGGCGTTTTCTTTATTTAACATCTTCTACAATAGTGGCATATTTTTTTGAGTCAATAATAAGGGGCGGTCTGCTGATGAGCGTTAAACCACGAACACGACTTTCACCATCCGCCAGAACCGACCAGTTGCTTGATGTCGCCAAAGAGATGATCGTTAGCGATGGATTGCAAATGTTTACCATGGAGTCGCTGGCACGCACAGCGTCTGTATCGAGCCCATTGGTCTACAATTATTTCTCAAGTCGCCAGGCATTGTTGCAGGCTTTACTGGAGCGTGAGTACAAGATAACAGGCGGCGCATTGTTCTCTGATGTCATGAGCGCAAAAAGCTTTGAGGAGGTGATCAGAATGTTCGTTGCTAATAACTTCGACCATCATGCGCCGGGCAATATACTACCTGTGTTGCTTAGTCAGCCAGAAATCGCAGATATCATTAAGCCGTTGCGTAAGCAGGAACGTGTCCGAACCGCACACTATCTGGTTGAGAATACCGCGAAAACCTACAAGCTCACCATTGAACAAGCACAGTTGGCGATCACCATGTCTTCCGGTGCGTCAATTGCCGCTGCAGAGTGGGCGGCTATGAATAAACTCAACCGGGATCATGCAATTGACATGGTTGTTTCTTATATCAAGTCCGGCATGGAAGGGTTATAGCAACCCCTCATCTTAGTAGAAAATTCTAGTAGAAATCTTTCGAAATATCCCTGTGATTCCTCGCTGATGCAGCGATCCCGCTCTTCGCGTTACTTAACACCTACTAAAGTAGCTTGTTATTGTAGAAGGTCTAAAGTAGCATTCTATACTATTCGATAACGCCTACTGCAAAAACTATAGACTCTTGTCGGGAATCTCATGGACGTCAACAATCAGCTACTCAGCGAACCCGAAATACTTCAACGTATCTTCGATCACATTGATAACAAAACAACGGATCTTGGCATTTCGGTTTGGAAGCAACCCGTTGAAAGCTATTGGTCAATCGAGCGATACGAAGCCGAAATTGCGCTTTTAAGACGCTTGCCGATTGTGTTTTGTCTTTCAGCAATGCTCCCAAATAAAGGCAGCTATATCGCCAGAAAGGCGGCCGGTACACCACTGCTTGTGGTGCGAGGCGATGATGGAAAAGTTCGCGCCTTTATCAACGCGTGTCGACACCGAGGTATGCAAGTTGCCACCGATAAGGGATGCGCCAAATCATTTGTATGTCCATATCACGCTTGGACCTATGGCTTAGAGGGGGAGCTTAGACATATCCCGGGGCATGCCGGATTCCCTGGGGTAGAACGGGAAGACAACGGTCTAGTTGAAGTATCTGCACTGGAGAAAGGTGGGCTTGTTTACGTCAATCAGAGTGAATCCATCGATCTAGCCTCAATTGAAGACATACCTGATTTTTTTTCGGACCAGCAAATTTATTTTGATCAAAGCGAATACTTTGATGACGCGAATTGGAAGCTGCTCGCCGAGACGACGATGGAGGGTTACCATATTAAGTCGCTTCACAAAAAAAGCTTCTACCCATACGGCCTCGACAATACGACGGTAGTAGAAAATTTCGGTTCTCACTCTCGGGTTATTTTTCCATTTAAGCGCATTGAAAAACTTCGAGGTCGAGCACGCAAAGATCAACATCTTAACGGCATGATCACCTCTGTTTATCAACTATTCCCCAACGTTGCGATATCCGTTCTCTCTAAGCACTCTACAGTGACTATTTTTGAACCGATCAGCCCGACTCGCACGCAAATGTTGATATTTCGAATCACAAACGCAAAGCCTGATGGATCTAGCACTGATGTCGAAGAATCCAAGCGGGATGCGAGCTTCGTCAAAGATGCCGGTTTTGATGAAGATAGGGAAGCAGCTTGCGCTATACAGGGAACGGTCAGCACAGTAGCAAACGAACACCTTACATTCGGTTATTTTGAAAAAGCGATCGTGCACTTTCATCAAACTTTATCGAAGCATTTATCCTCCTAGTGCCATACCAGTTAAAGCCACTCATTTACATTGAGAGAAATTACTATGTCTGACTCCCAAAGCCACACTTCTAAAGCCAAAGAGATTCCTACAGTTGACTGGCTTGATTTGGAAAACGATCGCGAGAAGTTTCTTGAGGGGCTCCGCTATGCGCTCGCGGAATGTGGATTTCTTATTCTAACCAACGCACCTGGACTTGAAGATGAGTTCCAGCAACAGGCGTTCAAAGAAGCGCGAAACTTCTTTGATGCACCTGCGGATTTTAAAAAAGCGTCAGCTCTGCAAAATGACCCTTATGTTCGAGGTTATTCCGAAACGACACCCTCCGATTCAGGTTATGGTCAGGTTATAGAAAGCTTCCAGTACGGTATTGACGAGGAACCGCTATGTGCACACGATGACGAATCTCATCCACTTCATGAGCGCTTCTTCCGTGGACCTAATACCTGGCCGGAACCCGAAAAAGTTCCGGGCTTTCGTCCCTTCCTTGAAAGCCTGAACAAAGCCTATCACAACATAACGCTTGAGTTGGGCGAACTCATCGTTGAGTCCCTTGGCGAGGATCCAAGCGAATTCAGGGAATATTTTAATCTGGATGAACCGTACCTTTTTGCCAGCTTGAACCATAACTTCAGTCTTGAGTCGATCGCAGCTGACAAGCGAGAAACAATAAGAAAAGAATATGAAAAATTTATGAGTCCGGTCACCGGCGCTCACATAGACGGACCGCCTTTTGTCGCGCTACTGATCAATGATCGCCCTGGTCTCCAAGTTGTAGCGGGCGAAGGCCGATGGATGAATGCACCTGTGACGTGTCGGACCGCTGAGGGTGACTACGAGGTGCCGGTGATTCCAGGATCCGTCATCGTTAACACTGGTGGTGCGTTAATGCACCTAAGTGAAGGGCGTTACTCTGCAACTCTTCACCGCGTGAACACCACAATGATTCCCGAAGGAGAAAGTCGCATCTCAATGCCGTATTTTCTACTTCCAACAATGAACGGAGACCTGGTACCTTTTGGTAAGTCAAAAGCTGAGGATAACGACGTAATCGGTTATAACGCTGGGCGTGATCGTGGTGCTAATGCAGCTGCCAATCTTATGCGAACCTATCCGAGACTCAGACGTCGTTGGTGGGCTAAAGAGTTTGATGCTCTGAAGGCTGCACATAAAAAGGAAGAGCGAAAAGAAACTGAGGCTGCCTTGAAGCTAGCAACCGAACGAGGTGAGCGATTTAAAGACAATCAAAA
>JBLIIE010000252.1:0-5163 GCA_047634635.1 Granulosicoccus sp.
AACGTTAACGTAGCCGATAATGTAGATTTGTGGAAAAGTAGTACCGGGGACATATTCTGCGAGCCGAATTCAGGTGGCTCTTGGAAAAATATGGCATAACCCATGCTTCCGATTAGCCTATTTCTAATAGTAAGGTTATCTGGCCTTGAATCCCTCTGAAAGAACATACACCGAATTCACGACCGAATCCATTTTGCTACTTGGGCAAATGATCAAGCTTGCGCGCAAACAGCGTGGAATGAGTGAATCGGACTTGGCCATGCGTGCTGGGGTTAACCGCACTACGCTGAACAAGATCGAGCGTGGTGATTTAGACATCCATGTCGGTCTGTATTTCGAAGCCGCTACTCTTGTGGGTCTAAAACTGTTTGATACGGATGACAAAGAACGCCTTAAGGATCATCGAACTCGCATAATAGAAAAGATCGCTGGCACAGGATGATTTACAGGTTACTCGAAGCCTTCAACTATCAGAAAGTTTGAGTCGGCATACTTATTTCTGAGCGCCTTTGCAACCTGATACTCTTCACTTTCGTAGGCAGCTACCGCAGTTTCGTAATCTTTGAATTCGACGACCACATTTCTAGGGTGAGTGTTTCCTTCCATGCCCTGGCAACGCCCCCCCCTGACTACAAATTTGGCCCCGAACTTTTCGTAAACTGGCGCACCCGCTTGTAAATATTCAGGGTAACGTTCTTCGTCAGTGACAGTGACGTTTGCAATCCAGTAACCTTTTGGCATGAATTTGTCTCTTTGGTGGTTTTCAGTTGAGTCTCATGGTATCGAATTAACAGCGTTTTGTGACCAACTGATGAGCAATTAGTCATAAGTTCGACTGTCAGTTGTTGCGTTTTGTGGTAATTCTACGTCCACTCCATTTTTAAAGCTCCTGCCATCTATGTCGTTAGCCAAAGGACCTCACCATCTTGCCATTCCCGGTCCGTCTATAATCCCGGATCGTGTTCAACGTGCGATGCATAGAGCGTCTCCCAATATCTATGAGGGTGAACTCGTTGATATAACTCAGTCACTCATCCGTGATCTGAAGACTCTGGCTAATTGCAAAGGAGATGTTGCTATCTACCACGGCAATGGCCATGCCGTTTGGGAAGCTAGCCTTTGTAACCTTTTTAGCGTCGGTGACACAGTTGTGATCCTGGACACAGGTCGTTTTGGACAGAGTTGGGGGCTCATGGCCACACAGCTTGGATTGGATGTGGTGAGTTTGGAGTTTGCAAGGGATTCGCAAGTAAATGCTGAAAGGCTAGTCGAGGCACTCCGGGCAGACTCAGGTCAAAAAATTAAGGCGGTGCTTACGGTTCAGACTGATACCTCCACCTCGTCCAGTAATGACCTCGATGCCATAAGACGGGCGATTGATGATGTTGAGCACCCAGCTCTTCTTATGGTCGATGCCATTGCCTCATTTGGTTGCGAACCGTTTGATATGGAAGCAGTGGGTGCAGATGTTTTCCTAAGTGCAAGCCAAAAGGGCCTCATGACACCTCCCGGAGTTGCTCTAATGTTTGTCAGTGATCGAGTGTGGGACTTGCATGAATCAGCAGGCCTGAACACACCTTACTGGGATATGTTGCCACGAGTAAGGCCTACGATGTTTCCAGATCATTTTTGTGGAACTCCTCCAACACATCATCTTTACGGTTTGCGAGAAGCTGTCGATATGATCCTTGAGGAAGGTATTGTTAATGTCTGGAAAAGACATCGTATTCACGCTCAGTGTGTGTGGGCAGCGGTCGATGCGTGGTCTGTCGGGGGCGAGTTAAAATGCTTAATCCCCAATTCTGATGATAGATCTTTGGCGGTTACAGCCGTATCTACTGGTGCGGGTGATGCGATTCGATTGCGACAATGGTGCGAGCAGGAAGTGGGAGTAACCTTGGGCGTGGGGCTCGGAGCTAGTGCAACGCGTGGTATTGTCGATAATGTGTTCAGAATTGGTCATATGGGCCATCTCAACCCTCCCACGCTGCTCGGTGTGCTTGCGTGTACAGACGCAGGACTCAAGTCTCTGGATATTCCACATGGATCAGGTGCTTTAGATGCCGCAACTCAACTCCTTAGCAAGTCGATAGCGCAGCTTTAGTATGGTGATGGTGTGAGTTCTAATAATCTGAGCAATATGATGCTTCAGAACGACATTTGGCAGCGTTTTTATTGATTTGGCTGTGTGAGTTGGCAATACAGAATGAGCGGACTAACATGTTTTTGCCGTCGGTCGATAGGGAGTAAGTTCATGAAACGTCAGTCTCCACCAATATGCATGATGCGTCTAAACCTATCGCGAGTAAGCTGAACGATCTTTGTGATCTTTCGGCTTCCGCTCGTCTGTGTTGTGGAGATGCCAATTCCTTTGCGGAGCTCACGGCGCGCTACCAGACTTTGCAACAGCATAATAGATGGCTATCCGAGCTGGGCGATACGACAGCCAGAATGCTCCAACAAGAGTCCGTTGATACACTGCTCCAGCACATTGCAGAAGAGTTGGTCAATGTGAGCTGTGCTAATGGTGCTTATATGCATATGGTGCACGAAACAGGTGATTACCTTGATATTCTCGCAGCCTTTGGGCCGCTTAGTGATTATCTGTTGGGTGGTAAGCGATACAAAGGGCATGGATTATCTGCCAGGGTATGGGAGTCAGGCATTATTCAGTTCGTGCCTGACTACAACAACCATCCAGATTGCGTCTTGGAGCTGGATACACAAATACAGGCTGTGTTGCTGCCTTTGTCCTTTGCAGGCGAGGTTCTTGGAGTCGTTTTTGTTACCGCAGAAATCGACGCTCCACTTGACGATGATCTGGATTTACTTAAGCAAGTCGCCGTTATTGCGTCTCTTTTAATACATCATGCCAGGCAGAGAGAAGCCGTTTCGCGAGAGTTATTCCGAACACAAACTCTCAGTCTGATTAGTGCGACAATTCATCAGCATCAGCACTGGGATGATCTGGCGTATCACGTCTGTCCCAAATTATTTGATGTATTGGATCTATCACGACTGAGTCTTAGTAAAACTGCTAGCTCCTTGAGTCAGCTGGAAGCTTACGCCAGCTGGTGCCGTATCGAAGGTTCTATTGAATTGTGTGAGACGGTGAATTCGACACTGTTGAATGAAACTATTAGTGCATGGTGCTTTAGGAACAAAAAAACCGCTCAAATAAATCGAGCTATAAAGGATGCGCGTGAATCTGCCGCCACTCACAATTTTCGCAAGGAGCGTGATATCGGTAGCACCTTAAGTGTGCCTATTATTGCTGGTGACACCGTATGGGGTGTCATGACTGTTTGCAGAAAATTAGACAAAAGAGACTTTGATCAAAATGATGTGAATACACTACATACTGTAATAGGGCAAATGTCCACGGCGTTGCAGCGTCAGAATTTGCTGCTTGAAGTTCAGCATCAAGCGCTTCACGATAGTCTTACTGATTTACCCAACCGCCGTAGGTTTGAAGAATTTTTAGAAGAAATTTTACGTGATGAATCCAAAGCTGAAATAAAGAAAGCCGTACTGTTTTTCGATCTCGACGGCTTTAAGAATGTTAACGATAGTCACGGTCATGCAGCGGGAGATGCAGTGCTTAGGCAAGTCGCTAAACGCTTGAGTGAGCGGGCAAAACCGGATGTCATGCTAGCAAGGCTGGGAGGGGATGAGTTTTCTGTTGTGCTTCCACAACTTCATCAATTAGATGATGCGGTTCAGTGTGCTGCAAGATTTGCTGAAAGTTTCACTGAGTCATTTAGTGTGGGTCAGCAAGAGTTTAATCTAGGTGTCAGTGTTGGTATAAGTTTCTACCCCAGAGATGGCGTAGATAAAGACGACCTGATCCGCCATGCTGATATGGCAATGTATCAAGCTAAACGGAAAGGGCGAAATCGTATTGTTAGTTTCGATCACAATCTGGCGAAATCCTCTCGTGAGGAACAAAATCGAGAGATTGATTTGCGAAAAGCAATTTCTGAGCAAGAGTTCGATTTGTGGTATCAGCCTCAGGTTTCATTGCAAACTGGATTGGTGTGTGGAGTTGAAGCACTCATTCGTTGGCAGCATCCGACAAAAGGCATACTCCCTCCAATGAAATTCATACCTCTTGCAGAGGAGTTAGGCTTAATTTCTCTGGTAGGAACGTGGGTGTTGGAAAGAGGTTGTCAGCAAATGGTAGATTGGCAACATGAGGATCCTGTGCCCTGGCATATGGGTATTAATGTATCCGCCCCGCAAGTCATGAAAAAAGAATTTGCAGCATCGGTATTGAAAATTCTGGAAGTGTACGGTATCGATCCGGAAAAACTTCAGCTCGAGGTCACTGAGAGTATGTTGTTGAGTGATATAGATTCAGTGGTAGGGAATTTTCAATTGCTGCGTGCCCATGGCGTTAATATCGCACTGGACGACTTTGGCACAGGTTATTCATCATTTAAGTACCTTCAGGAACTGCCAGTGGATATTCTGAAAATAGATAGGGGGTTTATTTGCGAGCTTGAAGAGGTGGGCGCCATGGAATCTTTTGCAAGCACGATTGTACTTCTGGCTAACAGGTTTGGTCTCACAACAGTGGCCGAGGGTGTTGAAACCAGAGAGCAGCTTGAATCGGTGAAGCAGCTCAATTGCGACCTAGTTCAGGGGTTTTATTTTTCAAAACCGGTAACTGCCGTAGATTTGCCTCAAGTCATCACGAACATCAATCAAGCACAATATCTGAAGCAAAACGCCGCCTAATTTAGTGCTCTTCAGCTGATAAGAGGATGTGTTTCGGACATGTACTGTTTCAGTGATACGCAATCGGGTAGGATTAGGCCCTATCTGGCCCAAATCACACCGATTTCACGATGAGCAACAGCTTTCTTCTTATTATTGTTGTCGTAGAGGCAATCATTATCATCTGGTTGGCGAGCAAGCTGACACAATACAAGAAAATTGATCATCTGCTCGCCGCTAACAAGGCTGATGACCCTCATAGTCCCGCGTTCAGTGGCGCTCAGAGTGGCTCCTCTCACCGAGCCTCCACGGCTGGTCTAACGATCAGTCGCTCTGGTGAGTCACTTCCAGCGACAATGAGTAATCTGGAGTCAGGCGCATCGGATGATGGGGAACCTGAGGAAAATATAGAAGAAGCCAAACAGTTGCAATGGGTGATGGCCC
>JBLIIE010000253.1:0-5003 GCA_047634635.1 Granulosicoccus sp.
TGAATCATTGATACCCACTTCTGGCACATGGACATGCGTGTCAATAAAACCGGGTAATACCCATCGAAATTTAGCATCCAATCCTAACGAGTTAGAGCCAACGATTACCTCAACATTACTTAGGCTTCCTACGGCAATGATGTATCCACCCTCGTCATACGCTATGGCCTAAACCCATGGTTGTTCTGGACTCACTGTATATATCTGTGCATTGTGCACTAGCGTCACCCGACCTTCAGGGTCTCTATCCAAGGCACATGCAACACCATGATACAACGCGGTCAACATCAATAAGCAGATTAGTCGGCAGCAAGAGTCAAAACAGAAAACTATGCTGTTCATTGCTAATTCCTTAGGATGTGCAATTCACGCAATGTGGTGAGAAGTTATTAGTGGTCCTTATAGGTGAACACTAGCTAAGAGCCGCCTGCATACCCTTCCAGACATCTTCCAGTACCTGTTTAGCTGAATCCCTTCTCGCTAAACCAGCTGATTGCCCTGCCCACACTTGCATTCCATCCAATTTGTTTTCCTTAGCAGCAGTCAACCGCATAGAAGCAGTTAGGTTTCGTTGTATCGGGTAGGGTGCAGGAAAAGGTGCATCCTTTTTCGTTGACGCTTCAACATACGCTGTTCGAATGCTTCGGCCAAGTCGACCAGAAAAAGCACGTGTACACGCCGTGTTTTCAGGAGCTATGTGCTTCAGAGCATCCGCCCATGCAGGTGCAATTGCAGCTTCAGGCGTTCGCAAAAAACCGCTGCCAATTTGCACCGCACTTGCACCCAGTAAAAGCGCTGCAGATGCACCTCGACTATCGACAATCCCACCAGTGGCAACTACCGGTATGCCCACCGCATCGACAATTGCAGGTAACAGGGAAAATAGTCCTATCAGACAATTTTCTGCATTGTCCCCTTCGAACGTACCTCTATGCCCTCCGGCCTCCATTCCTTGCGCCACAATGACAGCAGCACCTGCCGCTTCAGCAGCTTGTGCTTCAGCAACTGTCGTTACCGTTGCAAACCAAGCAATGCCAGCCGCCTTCATGCGTTTAACGAAATGAGCAGGATACAAACCCATGATGGAAGAGATCACATGAGGTCGCGCACTAATCATGGCTTCGCACTGGTCATCAAAATTGGCAGCTACTTTGTCTGCAGCTGCTGGGTCAACTTCCGGGCCCCAATCAGCCAGAAAATCGCGAACACGCTTTTCATTAGAAAAGTCTCGGACAGGTTTTGGATCCGGAATCCAGGTATTGAGTTGAAACATACCGTCAGTACTGGCTCGTACTTCATCTACCCAGGCGCTAATACCACCAGCATCCATTAATAAAGCACCACAAGCCCCCATACCACCGGCACGGCATACAGCGATGGATAGTACTGGAGGGCAAGCTCCTGCCATGGGGGCGAGTATAATCGGTGTGCTTAACCCAAACTGGGAAGCGAATCCTTTGCTCTTATCCAAAGCTGACAGACGACTCATGTCGATTCTCTTAGTCAATGACAGGAATCGTTAGATACTACTCTGATCGGTCTGGAGATAATAAGCACTAGATTTTAAGAGATTGCAGCTCTGCTCGAAAGAACCGACAGTCAGAATTATTTCATACTGCTATTTCATTCAAAAAAAACCCGAGTAGCATAAACAATTACTCGGGTCTATTTTGTTGTGCTGCAACCATGTCGGGCAACCAAACTATTTAGCAGACCCTCACCGACGCAGCTTCTTAATCATCTGCAACTGTGCAGACGCTTCAGCCAACTGTGCCTGTATCGCCTTGTAGTCAATCTCACCAGGCTTAGCACCCGCTAATGCTGCTTCTGCTTCTGTTTTGGATTTCTCCGCGGCAGCTTCATCTAGCTCATCAACACGAAGTGCCGTGTCAGCCATAATTGTAACCACAAATGGCTGTACTTCCATGATGCCACCAGACACATAGATGTCTAGCTCTTCACTGTCATCAAGAGGTTTTACCCGTATCTCGCCCGGCTTGATACGAGTGATAAACGGTGTATGTCCAGGCGCAATACCAACTTCACCCATCTGCGCAGAACAACTCACCAGAGTGGCTTCGCCGCTCCAGATCTCTTTCTCTGCGCTGACGATCTCAACTTTGAGAGAGGCGGCCATGATTAAGCAGCTTCCGATTTCTTGAAGTTCTCTAGAACTTCTTCGATAGTGCCTTGCATGTAGAACGCTTGCTCAGGCAAATGATCGTACTCGCCAGCTACAATGCCCTGGAAAGCGGAAATGGTGTCTTTTAAAGAAACGTACTTACCAGGTGAGCCCGTGAACACTTCAGCAACAAAAAATGGCTGGGACAAGAAACGCTGGACTTTACGAGCACGTGATACGACAAGCTTATCTTCTTCAGATAATTCGTCCATTCCCAGAATCGCGATGATGTCACGCAGTTCCTTATAACGCTGAAGAGAGTTCTGAACCGAACGAGCCGTGTCGTAGTGTTCCTGACCGATTACCAGAGGATCCAACTGACGTGAAGTTGAATCCAGTGGATCCACCGCAGGGTAAATACCCAGCTCAGCAATATTTCGAGACAGAACAACCGTTGCATCCAAGTGAGCAAATGTAGTTGCAGGAGAGGGATCCGTCAAATCATCTGCCGGTACATATACGGCTTGAATTGACGTGATTGAACCTGTCTTAGTAGACGTGATTCGCTCCTGAAGAGCACCCATTTCTTGTGCAAGAGTTGGCTGGTAACCGACCGCTGATGGCATCCGACCCAACAAGGCTGATACTTCAGTTCCTGCCAGTGTGTAACGGTAGATGTTATCGATAAACATCAGGACATCACGACCTTCGTCGCGAAAGTGCTCTGCCATAGTCAAACCCGTCAGTGCCACGCGCAGACGATTACCCGGAGGCTCATTCATCTGACCGTATACCAGCGATACTTTGTCGAGTACGTTGGAGTCTTTCATTTCGTGGTAGAAATCGTTTCCTTCACGAGTACGCTCACCCACGCCTGCGAATACCGAGAAACCTGAGTGCTCAATAGCGATATTCCGAATCAGCTCCATCATATTTACAGTTTTCCCTACACCCGCACCACCGAACAATCCAACCTTTCCGCCTTTTGCAAACGGACAAAGTAGGTCGATAACCTTGATGCCGGTTTCGAGTAGCTCAGTAGAACCTGACTGTTCTGCGTAAGAAGGCGGCTCACGATGAATCGGCATGCGCTCTTCTGTAGCAATAGGGCCTGCTTCGTCTATCGGGTGACCTAGTACATTCATGATACGACCAAGAGTCGCTTCACCAACAGGCACTGAAATAGGCGCATTTGTATTAGTCGCCTGTGTTCCACGCCTCAAACCTTCTGAAGCACCCATGGCGATTGTTCGCACAATACCGTCGCCCAGCTGACCCTGTACTTCAAGTACGGTCTCACTGTTTTCAACATTCAGCGCGTCATAGACCTTTGGCACCGCATTGCGTGGGAATTCCACGTCAATGACAGCGCCAATGATTTCGACAATTGTTCCTGTACTCATGATGTTTTGTCCTGCCCTTAAGTTTATCTGGTACCGGTTCGTCTAAACGGCTGCTGCGCCGCCAACGATCTCGGAAATCTCTTGTGTGATTGAAGCCTGACGAGCTTTGTTATAGACAAGCTGCAGTTCGTCGATGAGTTCGCCAGCGTTATCTGATGCACTCTTCATAGCGATCATGCGAGCCGACATTTCACACGCCACGTTTTCAACCACCGCCTGATAGACCAATGATTCAATGTAGCGTGTCATGAGGTGGTCGACGACTTCTTTTGCATCTGGCTCGTAAATGTAATCCCAGTGATGCTGAAGTTTTACATCAACATCTGCTGATGCTGGTAACAATTGAGTTACCGAGGGTGCCTGAGTCATCGTATTTACAAACTCGTTTTCAACGATATACAGTCGATCTAGCCGGCCTTCATCATAAGCATCGAGCATGATGCGAACCGAACCAATCAGCTCTGACAGTTCCGGTGCGTCACCCAGATCCGCGACCTTACCCACAATATTGGAACCTACACGTGCGAAATATTGAGCCGACTTTTTTCCGATGGTGACGACATCAATTTCCGCACCTTTCTCAGACCATTCACGCATGGAAATGATGGCTTTTTTGAACGCATTAGTATTCAAACCACCACAGAGACCTCGATCAGTCGATACCACAATATACCCGACACGAGAAACTTCTTCCCGATCCATCAGGTAAGGATGGTGATACTCAACATTCGCAGAAGCAACGTGACCAATCACACTGCGCATTTTTTGCGCATACGGGCGGTTAGCCCGCATGCGATCTTGCGCCTTACGCATTTTAGACGCTGCAACCATTTCCATGGCCTTAGTGATCTTCTGAGTATTTTGAATACTCTTGATCTGCGTCCTTATTTCCTTACCTGAAGCCATATCAGCGTCTCATCAAAGTCGTTGCAAACTAAGCAAATGAATAACCGGAATTACCAGCTACCGTTGGCTTTGTAGGCATCCAGTCCTTTGCGGAAAGCACCAGCGATATCGTCGTTCCAATCACCTGAATTGTTGACCTGATCCAGCAGATCTTGATGATTACTACGAAAATGTGCATGCATGCCTTCTTCAAAGCTGACAATCTTGGTGACATCGACGTCATCGAGAAAGCCTTCGTTGGCAGCAAACAGTGATACACCCATTTCAGCTACTGAGAGTGGAGAGTACTGTTTCTGCTTCATTAGTTCTGTAACCCGCTGACCGCGCTCGAGCTGCTTGCGAGTAGTCTCATCGAGATCAGATGCGAATTGAGCAAATGCCGCCAACTCACGATACTGAGCCAGTGCCAATCGAACACTACCACCAAGTTTCTTGATGATCTTGGTTTGTGCAGCGCCACCAACTCGAGATACTGACAGACCCGCGTTGATCGCAGGACGTATGCCGGAGTTGAATAAATCTGTCTCCAAAAAGATCTGGCCATCAGTGATTGAGATGACGTTAGTAGGTAC
>JBLIIE010000254.1:0-4974 GCA_047634635.1 Granulosicoccus sp.
TGATCGTCATAGCGATAACTGGGTTCGCCATTTCTCGAGCACCTATTAACGCCGCGTCCTTCTTTGATTTACCACCAACGATATGCCTATGTATGTTCTCGACAATGATGATGGCATCGTCGACGACCAAGCCTATAGCCAGCACAAGTGAGAGCAGCGTCAGTAAATTGAGCGAAAACCCCAGCACAAACATAATGAAGGCTCCACCAATCAGCGAGAGCGGCACTGCTATTGAGGGAATGATTGCCGCCCGCAGAGATCCTAGGCATAGAAACACGATGACAAGAACGATACCCACCGCCTCAACAAGCGTCTTGATCACCTCATTAATTGAATCATCAATAAATTCTGATGCATCGTAGGGTAGTTCGACCTGCAGACCCGAAGGCAACTGAGACTCGATATCCGGCAGGAGTGCTTTAACACGTTCTGCGACAGACAGTGGGTTAGCACCCGGAGATAAATTAATGGCTACGTACGTTGAAGGTTTACCCTTATAAAGTGCAATGTTCTCGTAGGTCTGTGATCCAAGCTCTACCCTGGCGATATCCTTGAGACGAACGACAGTATCTTCGGTCGATTTAATGACCAGATTCTCGAACTGTTCGGTGTTTGCAACGTCAGTGTTAGTGGTGAGATTGATCTTAATGAATTCATCTTTGGTTTGCCCAACCCCAGAAATATAGTTGTTCTGGCGTAGAGTTTGAGCAATATCAGTCGAGGTGAGGTTAACGGCTGCAAGTCTCTGAGGATCGAGCCAGACTCTCAGAGCAAAGTGACGCCCCAACAGTTCGGCCTTGGCGACACCGGATAGGGCCTGTAGTTTTGGCTGTACTTCCCGGGCAAGATAATCTGAGATCTGTGGCACTCGCATGGTATCGCTAAAGAAGGCGATGTACATGAGCGCGCGACCTTCTCCCGTCGTCGAGTTGATAACAGGATCCTGAGCCTCGTCAGGTAACTTGTTACGTTGACTAGCAACCTTAGATTGAAT
The DNA here is from genome assembly GCA_047634635.1 of Granulosicoccus sp. GTDB lineage: Bacteria > Pseudomonadota > Gammaproteobacteria > Granulosicoccales > Granulosicoccaceae > Granulosicoccus. The sequence continues at coordinate 995 of JBLIIE010000254.1, forward strand.
CTCCGCTAGTGCGTCATTAGCATCGTAGTTGAGCTCCATCTGTGCTTCGATGGTTGAAAAACCTTGTATGCTCGATGAACTCAGAAAGTCGATGCCTTTGGCTTCAGCAATAGCCTGCTGCAAAGGTTGGGTAATAAATCCCTGAATCAATTCGCTGCTGGCGCCTGGATATGCTGTAGTCACGGTGACTTTAGTGCTTTGCAATACAGGGTATTCGCGGATCTCCATCTCCATAATAGAGCGCGCCCCAAGCAGTAATATCAGTAGACTAACAACAACGGACAGAACTGGCCGTTGTATAAAAATGTCGGTAAAACGCATGTTTATTTAACTCCAGTACTGGCTGCAATGTTATCATTTTTCTTTATCTGCACTTGCTGGCCAGCCCTCAAGCGCAGCAGACCCGACGCAATGATACGTTCACCGGGTGCTAGCCCTTTCTTAATCTCAGTCATGCCCTCTCGTGTAGCGCCAGTTTCTAGTGTCCGCCGCTCGGTCACCAGTTGGCCTTTTTCATTTTTAGTTAATACATAGGCGAAATCGCCATAGGTGTTGAACGACAATGCCGTGTTTGGAATTACAACGACCTGCTGTACACGCTCAGCCATGGTTCTGATAGTAGCGAACATACCGGGTTTGAGGCTTTGTTGGGGATTTAGAAGCTGGGCACGCAGCTGAACTGTGCGTGTCTCTGGCGTGACAGAGCTATTAATTGCGGTAATCGCTCCCTTAAATACCTCGGAGCCAGTTGCCGCCACAGTGACTTCGACAGGATCACCAATATCGACAATGGCCAGTTCCCTTTCAGACAGCGTATATTCGACCAGAATTGGATTAAGCATATTGATTTCAACGACGGGTGTACCCACAAATAGGTATTCACCGATATCCGCTAACCGCAGTCCGAGTATGCCATCGAAGGGAGCCGTGAGTATTTTTTTACCAAGCTGGGCCTCGGCTTCTTGTACTCGTGCTCTGGCGGCATCCAGTGCAGCCTTTGTTTCATCTAAGGCGAACTGTGACACAGCCCGTTTGGAAACCAAGTCTGCGTTATGATGAAAAGCTTTCGAAGCAAGCTGCGCCTCAGCTAGACGTGTTGTAAGAGCTGCTTGCTCGATGTCACTGTTTAGGCGAATTAGGATATCGCCTTTTTTGACAGATTGACCCGATTCGAACAAAACCGTTGTCACCACGCCTGGCAATTCATTGGCAATCATGACGCCGTTGATAGCTCTGATGCCACCGATTGATTGGATACTCGGTTGCCAAGATACGCGAGAGACCTCTGTAATATCAACGATGGTTGCTGGGCCTGGCTGAGAGAATTTGGCATGCATTTGGTCAATTTGATAAAACTTGTAGCCGAAGATGCCGCCGACGACGACAAGGAGCACAACGATAGCAATTGCGAAGCGTGAGAACATGCCCATCAAATTTGTATCCTTTTTAGTTAATACAAGTAAAAAAAGTTAATAAACCCGCCTATTCAATTTCAAAACCTCTGCAGTTTGAAACGCTCGATCTACTTATTTAAAGCTCTCAACATCCACGATGTTTTTCATGCATGCGCATTCGATCGCAGACGAGAGGTACCGTTGACTCATCGTCTGATTGATGAACCACCTTTAAAACATCACGAGCGGTCTTTACAATTATTTCGTGAACAACTAGTAATACGTCATTGATTTCGATTGCATTCGGAACACCATCTCCCGCATGGATTAAGCTTAACCTAGTAAATTCTTTATAAGTGCCAGGCGCAGCAATATCGAGAATTCGAATACGTTCAGCAATGTCGCCTACAGCTATTGCCAATTCCATATACTGATCTTCAAACATCAAGTGCAACTCCCGAAACCTCACCCCAGTCACATTCCAATGAACGTTATCAAAGAAGGCAGTACTCAGCGCGCAATTTAGCCTTCTATAATTTAACCATGTCTGGTCGTTAATCTTGCAGTATTCGCGAACTCAGTCGATTTCGTTTGTTAGCCATAGCGCGGTTTTGAATTTTGCGATCGCTGACTTCATAGCGCGATCGATAGACTCTCTCATATTGTCTATACTCGCGATCATATCTTTAAAAATATCGTCGCTTGCTGCTTTAAGTTCGACTAATTTTGCACTTGCTGCGACTTTGCGAGTACGCAAAACTTCGATTTCTTTATAATACTCGAGCTGCGAATTAGCTTGTGCGTTATGAGCCTCTGCCTTGAGCTTGTTGATATCTGCGCTCTATTCGTCTAATTGTGCTTGTAATTTATTTTGATAAGTTTGTCTGACACTCATGGTTGTTCTCGAGTTTTTATTAGCTTCACGGTATTTGGCTTGCTTGTCTGTGCGCTACAGCACAAATGAACAAAGTGACTATATGTAGTTGAGCGCACAGATACACGTGAACGAGAACATGGCACGCGCCAGGACTTTGCAAAGCGCCATTGTTCATTTACGCGCAATCTATAATGATAAGGGGCGAATCGAGGCGAAGCTGTGTCATTTGTGTGGTGGAACTATGCGTGTCATCGCCGACATAACTGACCCAGACATAATCCAGAAGCTCCTAGATCACATCGAAGCGCAACCACCACCGATTAAATCTGCGCCGGCAATCCAATCCTAAAACATGCCCGGATAAACAGCCGTATCATCTCTGCCCGACCTTTAAATCTCCTAAGAGATCAACCCAACAGACTGCAATACAGTAGATCAATGTCTATTCAGACATTCGCCTTCCTCTACCAAAAACTATGCTCACAGAGTTTTTTAAGCAAAAAGCTACAATCATGATACTTTTTCAATCCGGGTAAATATGGTTTGAATTTACTATCCTCAGATCTAGATTTTAAAAAGAAAGTAAACTAAAACAAAAGTAGAGATATCCAATGAGTAATACACTTCAATAAGCTATGCAATTTTTTTACTCATGTGAAACCGGTAAAGGCTGGGAGGCGTGTAAATCATACTGCCATCCTGAGGCTACATTTTTAGCTCAGACCGGGGCACTTGCAGACATCAATGATATTGAGGGTCATACGGAGTGGATGAAAAACCTACTTACGGCTATTCGTGATGGCTACTATGAATTAAAATGCTTTTTCTGAAGATGCAGAACGCCAGTGTGTGACAGCTTTTGCAGTTTCTCACGGCACCCAGACTGGCATAGGTGGTCCTGGTGAGCCAACAGGGAAAACTATAGAAGCTGATTATGTTTATGCAATTCAATTCGAGGGCGACCTTATCAAACAGATGACTAAAATCTGGAATGATTCTATTAGCCTTGAGCAACTGGGCTGGGTATAAAGCACCTAACAAAAGCAAGCATAGAAAACAGTTGACGATCTTCCTATGTTACTGGCGTTATGTGGGGCCTTCACATACATAGACAGCCAAATCCCGCTTCGAATCAAATAAGAGGAATCTTGTAGTGAATGAAACCGAGCGCGCCGTGCGTATGTGGCATGAATCCTGGGACATGCGGGATCCTGATAGAGGTGCAACTGTAATTCCTGAAGACTGTCAGTTTGAAGATGTCGCCAGAGGGGAAATTCAGGTAGGTCCTGAAGCATATAGGGCCGACTATTATAGATGGAGAGAGGCATTTCCTGATGGGGAATGTAAGGTTGCTAATGTTATTGTGGATGGGGATTGGGCCGTTGTTGAGTTTGTCAATCGTGGTACCCATACGGGTCCGCTTCGTTCCAGTCATGGAACCTTCGAACCAACAGGGAAGAAAGTTGAAGTTCGATATTGCAGTGTGATGCGAGTAGAAGATGGTATGGTTGTTGAGGGTCGCGATTACTACGATTCATCTACTTTTCTCCGCCAGTTAGGCCTTATGGAAGACTAGATTGCAATATTGTTAGGTAAGAAATGACAAAACCGCATAAAAATCAACTGGTATGGCATCGCTTCGTTCTCCACACAGCAGGTCGTTACTAGATGCGGTTATCGCTGAGGAGCGAACAATTTTATGGAAATAG
>JBLIIE010000255.1:0-4933 GCA_047634635.1 Granulosicoccus sp.
ACTCATGAATTCGATTGATCAGCCGATTTCGTTTGTTTAAGTGCGTCTCATTTGAATTATATTCGTAGACAACAGATAACCGTAGAGAGAAATGACTATGCGCGACTGGATGAAAATGGCAGGAATTCACAGCAGTGAAATTACTGATCAAAGCCTTTTCGAGCGCAGGCGTCTGTTTCTTCAAGCATCTGCTGCTGCGGGTGTAACCGGGTTTATTGCGTTACCAGGCTCGGCGCAGGCTGCTAATGAGGGCGTTGCTCTGCCAGGACCTATCGTTAAAAGCCCGTTTAGCACGGATGAAGAGATGAGCTCTCAAAAGACTATCACTACCTACAACAATTTTTACGAGCTTGGTACTGACAAGGGTGATCCAGCTCGATATGCCAACAGACTCAAAACAGAGCCTTGGAGCATAACTGTCGATGGTGAGTGTGATAACCCTGGCGTTTTTACACTCGAAGACATCATGAAGCCCCACGCTATCGAAGAACGAATCTACCGCATGCGCTGTGTCGAAGCCTGGTCCATGGTTATTCCCTGGAATGGTTTTGCACTGGCAGATCTAATCAAACGTATGAAACCTAACTCTAAAGCTAAGTATGTGGCTTTTGAAACGGTGGTTCAGGACGATCTACCAGGAATCCGTAAAAGAGTTTTAGAATTCCCATATCGCGAAGGCTTGCGTATCGATGAAGCAATGAATCCGCTAACGATGTTATCCGTTGGTCTGTATGGAGAAGAATTGTTAGGGCAAAGCGGTGCACCGATACGGCTTGTCGTTCCCTGGAAATATGGCTATAAAAGCATCAAATCCATTGTGCGTATCAGCTTTGTCGAAGAGCAGCCTGATACCAGCTGGAATATGTCATCGCCTCGTGAATATGGTTTTTACAGTAACGTAAATCCTGAGCGAAGCCATCCACGTTGGAGCCAGTCTAAGGAAAGACGTTTATCAGGGGAGACAGGCGGGCTGTCGGCATTATTTGCATCCAAGACAAAGACTGAATACATGAACGGTTACGCTGAACAGGTTGCCAGTCTTTACGAGGGAATGGACTTACAAGAAAACCACTGAGTTCCATGTCATTACATAGTGGTGTGCTAGGCGCAAAGCTGTCTTCAGTACGTTGGCAGTCAGCGCTCAAGCCTGCGGTGTTTGTTCTGGCACTGTTGCCTTTTCTGCTTCTTTTACAGTCATTGTTGACGGGGCAGCTAGGTCCGAATCCCATTGATTCTATAACTGATCAAACAGGCACGTTTGCTATTCGCATGCTGCTGATCAGTTTGAGTTTGACACCGTTACGCTGGATTCTAAAGAACACCTGGCCTATTCGTTTTCGCCGCATGATGGGGTTGTTTGCATTTTTCTATGCAAGTCTGCATGTCACAACTTATCTGTTGCTCGATCAACAATTTGATGTCGCTGCAATCTGGAGTGATCTGTCAGAGCGGCCTTATATTGTGGCAGGGACTGTGGCGTTCTTAATTCTACTGCCTTTGGCGGTGACGTCTAACCGTAGAATGGTTAAACGGTTGGGCACGCGCTGGCTAAGTTTGCATCGGTGGGTCTACATCGCAGGGACTGCAGCTGTGGTGCATTACGTGTGGTTGGCGAAGGGTGACTTGATTGAGCCCATCGTGTACCTGTTGCTGCTATTGGTTCTGTTCAGTTATCGCCTGATCAAGACGCTGCGGTAGGTAATCTTGCAAGAAAGGCATCACCGATTCTTTCGGTGATGCCTCTTTATTACTAGCGGTTGTGCTGTTATTCGCTAAGGTAACAAATGAGCAACTGTATTCTTTTCGTCAAGCAATTCAGTTTGACTGGCAATCATTTTTTCCTTGATCATATCGCTTACCTCAAGATCGCTGATTATTGTGTAGTCGCCGTCTTTGCAAGTAACCGGGAATGAATAGATCAGACCTTCTTCAATGCCGTAGCTGCCATCACTAGGAACGGCCATGCTGACCCAATCGCCATCGGGTGTGCCTTGGGCCCAGCTAGCCATGTGGTCAATAACACCGTTGGCTGCAGATGCAGCACTAGAGCTGCCACGAGCGTTGATAACTGCAGCACCACGTTTGGCAACGGTTGGGATGAAGTCGTTTAAAGCCCAATCGCTATCGACCATGCCACTGGCCGCTTTTCCACCAATTGAGGCGTAGGAAATATCGGGCACCTGCGTGGTGCTGTGATTTCCCCAGATAACCATGCGATTGATGTCAGATACCAAAGTGCCTGTTTTGCCAGCGAGTTGTGACATTGCTCGGTTGTGATCTAGGCGCGTCAGTGCTGTGATGTTGCGAGGATTGATGTTCGGTGCATTAGCTTTGAGAATGAAAGCGTTAGTGTTCGCCGGGTTTCCTACAACACACACCTTACAATCGGGTGAGCCGACTTCGTTCAAAATAGCACCTAAGTCGCTGAAAATTTTGCCGTTGTCGGTAATTAGGTCGCTACGTTCCATTCCCGGGCCACGAGGCTTGGCACCGACAAATAGCGCAGCATCAACGCCATTGAGAGCTACTTTTGGATCATCAGTGACGATGACGTCGGCCAAAAGTGGGAAGGCGCAGTCATCGAGTTCCATCTTGACGGCTTCAAGTAGCCCTAGCGCTGGTGTGATTTCCAGCAAATGTAGGCTGACCGGCTGGTCCGGTCCATAAATATCACCTGCCGCTATGCGGAATAACATGGAGTAGCAAATCTGTCCGGCTGCGCCTGTTATGGCAATGCGCTTCGGCTGAGTCATGGTATGAGATTCCTTGGATTAGTTCACTAAACTTGCGGGCAGCATGTTAACACAGGCGCTTGTGGTACTCTCCTGCGCTAACCACCTGGGAGACAGGTCTGATGCGGTGTCCCTTTTGTGGCGCTCTTGATACCCGAGTTGTCGATTCCAGATTAGTGGGCGACAGTGACCAGGTTCGGCGTCGAAGAGAATGTACAGAATGCGAGGAGCGATTCACAACCTATGAGTCTGCCGAGCTCAATCTGCCTCGCATCGTAAAGTCTCGTGGCAATCGTGAGCCCTTCTCAGATAGCAAACTGCAGGCCGGTTTTCAGAAGTCTCTGGAAAAACGTCCTGTTAGTGTAGAGCTGATCGATGAAGCGGTTGCTCGTGTGAAACACCGATGTTTGGTGGCTGGAGAGCGTGAAATAGACGCTAGACGGGTAGGTGAGTGGGTAATGGCGGAGCTAAAACAGCTTGATGAGGTGGCCTACATTCGTTTTGCGTCGGTTTATCGACAGTTTCAAGATGCAGCGGCATTTCGGGAAGTAATCGACACATTAGAAAGCGCTCCAACCGCAATCGAGGCGGCAAATCAACTTTCCTTGCTGCCGAATACTGACCCAATAGACGGTAGCTGAGTTAACTTACTGCAACAATATCCATCTCGTATTAGTTTACAACCTGGAGAGTGACGCCTTGTCTACTATCGTTGTTGCCCGCAAGGGCCGGACCGCTTGTATTGCCGCTGATACCCTGACTACATTTGGGGATATTCGCCTTGATAGCACGATGGACTGCCATCATTCGAAGATTCAGACCTTCGGCAAGACCCATATGGGGATCGTTGGCAGCGCAGCCCATACATTAGTGGCCGAGCGGGCTTTCAATGACAAGGCGGTTAAAGCTGATTTTTCCACTCGGGACACCACATTCGACACTTTGATCCGTCTACATCCTGTTTTGAAGGAAAATTACTACCTCAATGCGAAAGATGCGGAGGAAGATCCTTACGAAACCAGCCAGATAGACTCGGTATTTATTAATGCTAACGGCATTTTTGCCATGTTTTCTCTACGAGAAGTCTACGAGTACACCCGATTCTGGGCGGTAGGTTCTGGAGCTTGCTATGCACTAGGCGCCATGCACGCAGTTTATGATCGTTATAAGAGCGCCAGAGACATCGCAATGGCCGGTGCGCAGGCCGGGGCGATGTTCGATACGTCATCTCAGCTACCTATAACGTTCAAAACCGTGAAGTTACATCAAACGGAAGATCAGTAGGGCGTCGAAATCCGTTACAATGGTGGGTTGACCGATTTCCGTTTCAAACTTACTAGGAGTGCCTTATGGCCGTTGAACGTACCCTCTCTATCATTAAGCCAGATGCAGTTTCAAAAAACGTCATAGGCGAGATCTACAGCACTTTCGAAAAAGCCGGCCTGCGTATCGTTGCAGCGCGCATGATGCATCTGACTAAAGAACAGGCTGGTGAGTTCTACGCAGTCCACGCAGAGCGCCCTTTCTACAACGACCTGGTTAGTTTCATGACATCTGGCCCAGTTATGGTTCAGGCTCTGGAAGGTGAAAATGCGGTGTTGGCTCATCGCGATGTAATGGGTGCAACTAACCCAGCTGAAGCTGCTGAAGGCACTATCCGTCAGCGCTTTGCAACTTCTATCGATGAAAATGCCGTTCACGGTTCAGATGCTACTGACACCGCTGCTGTCGAAATCGCTTTCTTCTTCGGTGAAGACGGCGTTTGCGCGCGAACACGCTAAGCGCATCTCAGAAATAGCGATAGCCGTCGTGACACAGACAGCACCGGTAAATCTGTTCGACCTGGATAGAGGCGCTTTAGTCTCTTTCCTGGTCGAACAGGGTGAGAAGCCCTTCCGTGCCAAACAGGTAATGAAGTGGTTGTATCAGCGCAATGTGCGCGATATCAACGCCATGACTGACGTGTCCAAAGTGACTCGGCATAAACTACTTGAGTGCACGACTACCGTGCTACCGAGTGTGCAGGAATCTCAGTTGAGCAAAGATGGCACGGCTAAGTGGTTATTCGAGTTGCACGATGGCAACTGCATAGAAACGGTTTATATCCCGGAAAACGACCGTGGTACTTTGTGTGTGTCATCCCAGGTGGGTTGCGCGCTTGACTGTTCTTTCTGCTCAACAGGTCGCCAGGGTTTTAATCG
>JBLIIE010000256.1:0-4839 GCA_047634635.1 Granulosicoccus sp.
AGCAGTATGCCAATCGTGCAGATTGGGAATCAGGACGTAAGGCTGCCCATACCATCAGTGTTAAAGCTACTGCGTCTGACAATGTAACTAAAGACAACTGGATATGGGCGGATAGCTACAAAGGCACAGCTGGTGAAAGCGCATTCTGTTCGGGGTGCCACTCAATTGCTGCCAAAGACGATTATGTATTTACCCATGGTGATTTCCTTGCCTCTGAATAGGTAACGTTCTTGCAGTGAGTGCCTCGATTAGTTCGCTAGTTGAGGTACTCATTTTTCCTGATCACGCGTTCCACTTCGTGTGCATGTTTAGAACATCTGCATTTGTGCGTCGGTAATGGCTGAGAAGCTGGTATCTAGAAACTGTAAAATGCCATCGGCCGCCGGGGCCAACTGCTTCTCAATATAGTGTTGATAGTCAGGTTCAGATACCAGGGCATCGACAGGCTCTGGACCGTTCCTGGTAATCATGTAGCGTATAGAACGACCACATTTCGGTAGTTTTCTTGCTGCCTGAATGTGTGGCGGCACATTTTTCTGGTAGTCGTCCAGAGACCGGCGAATACGTTTCTTATAGATTAATTGCTCGTTTAGTTCGCCTTGGCGCAGGGCAATTGCAGTTTCCCGAACAAACTCTTCAAACGGTAGGTTTTGAAACACGCGTCGAAATAGCTCGCGCTGAAAGTCGCGAGCCAATGGCGTCCAATCTGTTCTAGCAGCCTCCAGACCTTTTACAATTAAGGTGGGTGTGTCACTGCCCGGGTTTGCAATAAGTCCCGCGTAGCGCTTCTTACTACCGGTAGGCATACCTCGGATGGTGGGCATTAAAAATCGGGTGTAGTGCGTTTCGTATTCTACCTCTAGGTGGGATTCAAGATTAAATTGCGTTTGCAGCTCATTCGTCCACCACTCATTGAGCGACATCATCAAAGCGTTGCCAATGTTATCGCAAGCCACAGCGTCTTGTTGCTCACCAATAAGTACGAAGACTGAATCTGTGTCGCCATAGATAACTGCATAGCCTTGGTCTTGTATCCAGTCACGTGTCTTGGTAATTATTTCGTGTCCGCGCCTTGTAATACTGGAGGCCAGTTGTTGACTATAGAAACGACAACCCGTGGTGCCCAGCACCCCATAAAACGAATTCATGATGATTTTTATTGCCTGAGATAAAGGCGCATTATTGGTTCGTTTGGCTTCATCGCGTGCAGCCCACAGTTCTTCAATGAGGCCTGGAAGAATGTGTATGCTTCTGGAGAATTGTGCATCAACGAATCCGGGCACAGGATTATCACCGGGATTGGCAAGGCCTAGAGGGTCTATGAAAAATGTTCTGATAATGCTCGGATACAGGCTTTTGAAATCCAGCACCAGCACATTTTCATACAGACCCGGTGCTGAATCCATTACATAGCCACCCGGACTCCCCGGGCCGTCTCTGTGATTGTTGACGTCTGGAGCAACATAGCCTGCTCTGTGTAATTGAGGCAGGTAAAGATTATCAAAAGCTGCAACCGAGCCGCCTAATCTATCCAAAGGCAGACCGGTCAGGTTGGAGCGTTGAATGGCAAATTCCAGCAAATCAGCTTTGATGAATATGTCATTAACCAACGTGCAATCGCGTACGTTGTAGTCAGCTAGCGTTGGTTTGTCGTGTTGAAACAGGCGATTAATCTCGGCAACCTTATCCTGATCTGTCGTAATCAGTTTGCCCACACCCAGTAATTCATGCGAGACGTTGTCCAGTGAAAAACTATCAAATGACCAGAAACCGGCTTTGAGTAGATCGATACCGTCAAAGACTGCGCGCCCGGGAACTCTGGCAATTCGAGGTGATCCCGGATTAGCTGGCTGCAACACGGCAGCGTTCTCTCCGCCACGGCCTAACCTGAATGGAATATTGAGTGAGCGGCATTTCTGATCGATAAAATTCAAATCAAAATTGACAACTGCCCAGCCTGAGATGACATCCGGATCAACAACATCCATCCAGTCAAAGAAGGCGTTCAACAAGTCTCTCTCATTGTTGATATAGATTAGCTCGTAGCCGTTGCGCCTCGCAGGCTCACCAGTTCCGATCATGAAGACCACGGCAACCGCTTCTTCGTCTTGAGTGTGTTGTAGCTTTGCTGCCGCTATGGAGTAGAGTGTGGTGGAATGTCCACGGGTCTCAATGTCAATGGCGACCGTGTTCAAGGTTGGGTGAAAGCTTCCTGGTTGCACACGGGGACGTAGGCTGTGCCTATGGTTTCCTCTTTGCTGGAACTCGCCTTCGATAAGAATGGGGGCTTTGATGAATCGCTCCATCAAATAGCGATCAGCGGGTTTGATGTCCGATTCGCATATTGGTAGTTCCCCAGCACGCAATTGCTGTAAATCCCGCTGATTCCGAAAATACAGACCGTCTACCGGGCCTCCATGCAAAAGCTGCAGCTGTAATGGCTTACGTGTGACGCCAGGTGGCAAATGGGCTTCTATATGTCGTTCTATAAAACAGACCGATTGCTGAGCATTAATGACGATATGGACTGGGCCATCTTCCGACGTCGCCCAGAAGGACAATTCAACGCCTTGAGAGGTGTCCCTCCAATGTCGAGTCAATAGATAGGCGTTGATGTTCATCAGTCTATTTTACGACGCTCGCTTGCCGATGCGTAAAATTATTATTCTAGTTTCCTCGTGTACCATGTTGCTCTGGCAACACCATTGGATTCAGGTTAAGACTACATCATGCTGCGTTATTTACCGGGTATTGTGCTCGTACAGGTTGTGACCTTTACTTTGTACTTTGTAAACCAGGAAGCAACCTTTGAGCAGTTGTTACTCAGGGTGGGTTTGCCAGCGTTAATGATCAGTGGTGTCACCGCTCTCTGGCTGTCCATGATCGGCAGGATGGACGCTGAACAGAGAAATTCTGCTTTGCGTGAGCAGCACGGCACTGAGCGAACTCAACTAAACCGCGAAATAGAAAGAGCTCGTGCAGATGCGATGCTTGAGGCAAGCACCGATAGGGCCCAGCTGATGGAACGGGCTAACACTGAGCGTGAGCGCCTTGTGCGGCAAACCCACAAACAATTGATGAAACAGGAACGTAGTGCCAGTCGACGGGCCAACGTTAAAGTGGGTTTTGCGTTCATGGTAATGACAGGGTTTGGGGTATTCATGCTGGTTTCCCAATTCATGATGCTCGGTGTTTTGATGATTAGCGCCGCAAGTGGTGCAATGGGTGGGTATTTGCTGCGATGGCGGCAGAGCAAGCGGATGTTGGATCGACTGACTACGTTGTCTCCCAAGGGCACGCAACCTTCAGTTCCTTTACTGCCTGGTGCGTCCAAAACTTTGGATGTGCGCGAAAAGCGTAGTGCTAAACAGTTGCCTCCGATTGAACTCGACGCCACCGGGAGTATGTCTTCTAAGGTGCGAGAGTAGGGCTTACTCGCTGGAATAATGTGATCAGGCATTGTGGCAACATCGCGTTTGGTTTTGTTGATCAAGGCATCAGCTGCTAATTGACCAATTCGGCGAGCTGGCAATCTTACTGTAGTTAGCGGAGGCTCAATAGCTGAGGAGCCTTTGAAATCACCTATGCCGACAACTGATATAGCGTCAGGAGTTTTGATGTTGAGTCTGGATGCTGCGTAAATGACTCTGTGTGCGATGATGTCACTGCCGCAAATGTAGGAGGTGGGGCCTTCATTGTCGTTATTTTGAAGGGGGCTCATGGCGACGACTTTAGCCTCATTGGTATCGTACACAAGTTCTATCTCACACTGCCGGTACTGTAATTCCTGCCACTCGCAGCGCTTGCAGTACGCCCGCCATTCGATCTCTGATGTAGCCCAATTCGCGGGCAGCTATTTCAATTCTGGCGCGGGTAGAGGGCCGCACCACCTCTGGATTATTGAAATAGCGTGAGACGGTGGCACTGGAAACGTCTACACGCACGGTGACATCAAGAATGCCAGAGGCGGCGTTTTCGGGACCTGGTGCGTGGACTTCCTATATCATGCAACTTGGTCAAAATCTAGCCTCCGAATCAACAACATTGAATGATTGTGACTGAAGAAATAAATGATGTACGCGTTTGCATTTTTAATTTCATCCTTTATGGTGCTCCCTAGGTTCTTGGAATAGTAAATTTATGGAGTTCTTACAATACTTTGGCGGTGTCTTCGAGCCGACATCGTTTTTGCTGCTCTTAGGCGGCACTATTGGCGGACTGATTCTGGGAGCCACACCGGGTTTGTCACCAACCATGGCTGTGGCGTTACTAATACCATTCACGTTTCAACTTGAAGCCACACAGGGGCTAATCTTGCTGGGGGCCGCTTACACCTCCACCGTAGCGGGAGGGGCTGTTAGCGCGATATTGCTTAAAATACCGGGCGCGCCCGCCAACATAGCGACCGCCTTAGACGGTCATGCGATGGCACAACAGGGGCGCGGCACAGAGGCGCTGCATGTGTCCTTCCTCGCTTCAGGTATTGGTGGGGTCAGCGGTGTATTATTGCTCATTTTCCTGACACCTGTTCTGGCGCGTTGGGCGCTGGCTTTTGGTCCCTCACATTTGTTCTGGATGGCTATCCTGGGCGTAACCATCATCGGGTCTCTGGATTCCCGTTCGTTTGTTAAAGGCTTGCTTTCAGGATGTCTTGGACTTTGGCTGTCCATGATTGGCTATGACGATATACAAGGAGCGCAGCGCTTCATTTTTCATGATTCGTTGACGGGTGGCGTGAATATCATCACTGCACTGATAGGTATTTTCGCCATACCTCAGGTCATCGAGATGTGGGCCAAGGGCCGTGTTGTTCATAAAATAACTGCAGTCTCTGTAGGC
>JBLIIE010000257.1:0-4793 GCA_047634635.1 Granulosicoccus sp.
AGAAGAAGTAGGAAGGGTAACCATGCAAGCTTGTCATCATGTATCCCGTTAAAGGAATTAAAAACAATAGTAGATAAAGCCCGATGTGCGCCCCATGCGCTAATTTTCGCTCTATAGGCTTTAGTGACGATTCTAGACCTGGGCGTTTTGATTTGAAGTTCCAGATGAGCCTGAAAGCGAACAGACCCAGCACAATGAACCCAATCGTTTTGTGCATAATATTGTATTCCGTTCGATACCAGACATCTTCAGGGATCATCGACGCAAATATGCCCATTGGTACCATCAGTATAAATAGGATGGCTGTCATCCAGTGGAGGAACCGCGACACACTGCCGTACTGGGATGATTCGTTCAAACGGGTAAGGTCAAGGCTCTGGGTGTTGATGCGCTGCCGATTTGCCACCACCAGAAGAAAAAGCCCGGCAACGAGCGCTGTGCCCGCCTGAATCCAAAGCAGCATGGGCTTGGCCGCGTCCATCGGTGTCTGATGTGGTTTGGGGAAGTCTACAATACCCGAGCCCAGTATCGAGACGAACCATGCAACGACACCAAAACATAGCAGGGCGATAAACATTGTGCCGAGAGCGCGCGCATTGCCTGCTGTGTGATTGAGCAGCCAGGCGGTGCCGGCCGCCGTGCCGACAATGGTCAAAGCAATCCAACTCTCAAAAAATGGCAGCATGCCCTCTGGTGTTGGTGCACTCTGGACAGCCGCCATCACGGTAGCGGCTGGCAGCGTGAGCAGGAGTAGGGACAAGCCCATACCTGTGACTAAATTATTCGTGCCACGTTTGGGCATATCTCGCTCCATCCAGTTTATTGGGGTTGCATAGGGTCTTATCGCTGGTGATTTATTGTTGCTGAAGCTAGTATATATTTCGCGTATCTCGTCCGTAATACCTCGAATTGCGGAGTAGTGTTGCTAAAATAGCAACAATAGATCCTGTTAGCGCTTTAACGCGTGACAACTGACGAGGTTCATATGAATAGATTGCGAGCAATTAGCTGCTTTATTGAAGTTGCGGAGCAGGGCAGTTTTACCCGTGCAGCCAAGTCTCTGGGCTTACCGGCATCAACTGTGTCGAGGCGCGTTCAGGAGTTGGAAGTTAAGCTCGGAACCGCTCTTGTGCATCGTACAACTCGGGTTGTCAGCCTGACTGAACTTGGTACCTTGTACCTTGACCACATTAGGCCTGCGGTAGCGGCATTAAACTATGCCGACGAGCTGGTGAGTGCGAATTCAGAGCAGCCTTCTGGCACCTTGAAAATTACCGCTTCTCCTGATTATGGTCGAGTGTGTGTAGCTCCTGTACTGGCGCAATTCAGCGCAGCGTATCCTGAGATTGTCCTGGATATAGAGCTCACCGATCAAGTCTCTAACTTATCCAATAACGAAGTTGACCTGGCCATTCGCGCCACAGCGTCGCCACCACCTCGGTCGGTGGCACGCAAACTGACGGATAACCAATTCGTGCTGGTCGCGTCGCCGCATTACATCGAGGCGCACGGTCGGCCCAGTACACTGGATGAATTGAAACAACACAAAGCACTCCTTTATCGGCGCCCCGATGGGCTGTTACATTGGCAAGCCAAAACCGACGACGGATGGCAAGAGGTTCGTCTCAACTTAGCGTTCGCCAGCAATCAGGGTGATGCACTGGTGGATCAAGCGCTAGCAGGGACAGGTATCGCGTTGTTAGCAGAGTGGGGCGTCGAAAATCAGATTGCGGATGGAGGGCTGGTTAAGATTGTGATTGATGATGCAGAAGTCGCGATTTCAAGAAGCGCCGATTCAGGTATCTACCTACTATATGAACGTCCTAAATATGGCCTTAAAAAGATCCAGGTGGCGGTGGACTTCCTGCTTGCGGCGCTGGTTGCACGTTCTACATCAGTACCAAAAATAGCCAATAGAAACTGACCAGTCCTGGAATCGCATGAAAGATCAGCGGCGGCCAAGCACTAGTATCTGTTTTGGGCAAAGTCAAACATCTATCAATTCTGTTTGGACATCATCACCAATGGTAATTGTTCTAACCGCGGGTTGGCTTTCTTCCATTTCAAATTTCTTAACGTGTAACGGTATTTGGAATGCAGGCGACGGTGTTAGATGTAGTTGGAATCCATCGCAAAAAAGGTCCGTGCGGTTGTGAAAGTGACCACAGAACACATGGGCAACCGCGCTGAGCTTGATGGACTGTGCTGCTTCAATGTGGTTGTGCAACGGTTGGTTTGTTGACATGAAACCATCGCCAATCAAGGTTGGAGGATGATGCATAAACAATAGTGTAGGGCGGCGCATGGATAAAGAATCCAAGAATAGCCGTTGTTCGACCGGCAGGTAATCCGTAGAAGTGTCGAGGAAGATGATAGAACAATCCTCGTAGATCTTTTCTCCGTAGTGCCTAGGACTCACGCATCTTGTTGGTCCAAATAGTTCCCAAACTAGGTCCGGGTCATCATGATTGCCTGGAATAATGACGGTAGGGATATCTGGCAGGTTTTCTGAAAGCCATTCGCAACCTGCTCGAGATGCATCCTCCATCGTGAGGTCACCGGAGATAACCAGTAAGTCAGGGTTTTCGGATTGAATGAATGAGAGCTGACGAAGAACATTTCCGCGTATGTGACTGAATCGTGAATCGTTGTCAGTATCTGGAATATGCAAGTCTGAAATCTGATGGATTCGCACGTTACTCTCCGATTGTAAATGTCACCGTGTCACGACCATCTGACTGATCCGGGTATATCGAGATCGAGACCGTACATATGCCTAATAAGCTGGCCTTCATGCATGACCTCGTGTTCGAACAGCGCCAATAGTAATTCGTCTCTCGATGCCGTCTATTTATCCACTGAGCCGATGGCAGATAGGGCGACTTCAGCAGATGTTTTTCACTTATCGAAAAAGCCTTTCCACTCATCTGCTGCTATTGCCGTGGAGTAGCTTTCTCTAGCACCAACAACACACCAGAGGTGCTCAGCCAAAGACTTGTTCTTCAGGACATCTAATTTGATCTGCAACTGCTCATCGCTGCGGCCAACGATGATGTCGTTGTATGCGGCGAATCTGGCTTCCAAGCTCTTGATGATTGCATCCTTCATGAAATCTTCCTGGCACAACTTTACGCTAACTTAACGTTTACTTGAGGTGCTTAAAAACTTGTTCTAGCGCTGATGGTGAACCCATGGTGCCATCACCAGATTTCGGCCTATCACCATTCTCGAAATCTGCCAGCGTGGTCTGGCCATCCCTGATGTTTTCCGGGGTAGGTGCATTCTCGATTCCTTCTTTTTCGGTCGCAAATAAAGGTGCCGACCGGGCCCAGTTCAGTTGGGCGAAATACCCACCTCCGGCTTCATGTATGCTGGCTTCTGCCTGGCAAATCGAGTGAGCGAGCCAGACGACCACCGCAGATACCTTATCCGGCGAGAGTCGTTGCATGATCTCGGCAGGCGCGCTGCGAGATGCTGGCTTGCCCTGGGCAAGACGGCGTTCGTTAACCGAAGAGGCAAAATCTTGCGTCATTCTGGTGTCAGCCTGGGGAATCAGAATATTGCACTTAATATCCATTTTGAGTTTTTTTGCTTCAAACTGAAGTGAGTTGGCAAGGCCAATTACGCCGGCCTTACTTGCTGCATAGGCGGCGACACCTGCACCGTAAATCGCAGGAGATGAAGTCATGATACAGCGGCCGTACTTTTGATCGACGAAGATCGGCCACACGGCTTTCATAACACTAAACACACCCGTTAGATTGACATCAATGGTGCGCTGCCAGGATTCAAGTGTGAGTTCAGACCAGGTTTCTGGCGTTAGAATCCCGGCATTGTTGATGACGATGTCGATGCGTCCATAGGCTTGCATCGCCGCGGCGACAATCAGGTCGCCTTGCACGACCGAATCATAGTTGGCAGTGGCTTCGCCGCCCAGTGCCTTGATTTCAGCCACGACGTCGTCTGCCACCTTGCCTTCAGCGTTGCCCGTACCGTCGTAGGCTATACCCAGATCGTTCACGATGACCTTGCATCCACGCGAGGCCAAAAGAAGCGCATGCTCTCTCCCGAGTCCACGTCCAGCTCCCGTGACGAGTGCGACCTGTCCAGTGAAATCCAGTTTATTTGTGCTGTCCATATGATTCTAGCTCTGTCGGATGTTGAAAAAATTTAGAAATTTAGAAATTTAGAAATTTAGAAATTTAGAAATTTAGAAATTGAGAAATTTAGAAATTGAGAAAGTGGAGAAAGCAGAGAGTTTAATAGAATATGGTGATCGAAAATACCGAAGCGTCCCTCATGTCCTCAAGTTAAAGTTGCTCGAGTTACAATCTAAAGTTCATTGACCTGCTGATAGATGGCAAATACGTGGAAACGGCTTCGCGCAATGCCATCATCTGCTCAGTAGGCATCGCCTCGAACCATTATTCACATCACACTCAGGTATGTGCATTATTCAGGATTGGCTAGTCCGAATTCGGAGCCGTGGTTCCAGAACTCGGAGGTTGTTGCGTCCGTAAGACCGAGACACGATCGGGATCGATTTTGACCGCATGCTACTCTTCATACTCTCACTCGACTACGTCTTCCCAGGGACCAAACTTAAGGCTCTTAACATCTGAAACACGGGATAAGTATCTATCCTTATGCTCCTGCAAATCCGAGCACACAACTTCTATTTCGCAGAGTGCTGATCTTGATTCTTCTGCAACCTGTTTCCATGCGTCAAGTGTGGCCTGAACCGGGGTCTATTCAATAACGACAACGCTTATATACGCAGTTTACTGCATCCA
>JBLIIE010000258.1:0-4785 GCA_047634635.1 Granulosicoccus sp.
CATCTAATTGCAAGAAGCAACCAATGCAATACAAGCACCCATTTAAATTACTTGATCTAATTGTAAAAGAGCGGGCTAACCAGCGAAGCGTCTGAACTGCTTCCTGTCTGCCGAGTTGGAGAAGTATACAGAGTTATTTCACTGTGTCATCACTTGATTGATAAATAATTGAATTAATTTTCAGCACACGGTCGCTGCAATAAACGAGCCCAACTCAATGCCCCACTAAACAGCAGCAGATCTAACCTGTACACATAGGCTGTCTACATAACTATCAACAATATTCACTTCGGCTAAAGCCCTTTGCAATTCGAAGAGATAATCACGGTTAGACCCACTAGGACCTTCACGCTCTGCGATTAGCCGAGATACCTCATCTAACGTTTCATCGCCTCGCCATGATGGATTCCCTTTGGCTGCTATCCAGGTCACGCCTTCTTCGCTTGTCCCATCTGTAAACGTCATTCGCAGCGACTGTCTCTCGTACCCATCCTGCTCTCGTATGTCCAACAGGCCCAGCACTACCTCTGTAGATTCTTCAACTTTAAAAGCCATACCTTCACATTGTGAATCAACGTCCGAGGCCAACGTCACCACTCGCCCCGGATTATCTGGAGTCCCACGATGATCATGAGATGCCTGGCAAAATCTGCGACGATACCCTGTAACGGTGGCTAATC
This sequence comes from Granulosicoccus sp., assembly GCA_047634635.1. GTDB lineage: Bacteria > Pseudomonadota > Gammaproteobacteria > Granulosicoccales > Granulosicoccaceae > Granulosicoccus. Next base: position 681 of record JBLIIE010000258.1, read on the forward strand.
GTTTCTCAGTAAACGCAAAGCCTGGCCTCCATATGAGAGATCCATAACCGAAAACCCAAAGATTTGCTCCTGTCTTTTTAATGACATCCATTCAACTACTCATCTCTCAATGATCTACTTTTGAAGTGCAGCATAGCCATTCTTGCTCGAGATGTAGAATCTGTACGACGAGTGATACTACTAAAATAGGCCTCATAGTTTGATTCTAACAAGTGAAACAACCATCCAAATGTTGACCTTGATAGCCCGCCTTCGTAGTCTGTACGCAACCTGCTTCAGGTTCACCCTCATATACACGGAGTCGTTTGAATGTTTTTTAAAAGAAAACTGGCAATGTGGCTAGTAGCCACCGCCGCACTCATAGGTTCAGCGCCGATTGCGGCAGACACTATTAAAGTCGCGGGAATTTACACACAACCCATTCAGCAAAAATGGGATGCCCGCCTACACCTGGCACTCCAGGCACTGGAAGATGCAGGCACCATTGAATATGACTATTCAGAGAAAGTGGCCAACACTGACTATGTTCGCGTGCTTCGCGAATATGCCGAAGGCGGTGTGGACCTGGTTGTTGGTGAGGCATTTGGCATCAGCCGGGAAGCACGCAAAGTAGCTGACGATTATCCTGGCGTGGCCTTCCTTATGGGCGACCCCTTCAAACCACACGGAGATAATTTTTCTGTTTTCGACAATTACATCCACGAGCCTTGCTACCTGATGGGCATTATCGCTGGCAGCATGACCGAAACAAACCGTATCGGCATGGTCGGCGGCTATCCAATTGGTGAAGTTAACCGTTTATTCCATGCTTTCATGGCTGGAGCGAAATCAGTAAATCCTGACGTTGAATTCAAGGTGACATTCATTGGCAGCTGGTACGACCCACCGAAGGCCAAAGAGGCAGCGTTTGCACAAATCGAAGCCGGTGCGGACATTATGTACGCAGAACGCGCAGGTGTTGTAGATGCAGCCAGAGAAAAAGGCATCATCGCTTTTGGTAACGTGAATGATATGAACAAGGAAGAAAACGGCACCGACGTTGTCGTAACCTCTGCCTTATGGCATATGGAAGACGCCATTGGCCATGCTGTCGAACGAGTACAAGCCGGAACCTTTGCTGGTGAGAATTACAAGGAATGGACAATGATGGCTAAAGGCGGTGCCTCATTAGCCCCTTATTACGAGTTCGATGACAAGATCGACGCAGACATCAAAGCACAAGTTGCAAAATTGGCTGCAGACATCATGGCGGGCAACTTGACGGTTGAAATCAACGACGAAGAGCCAAAATCAACCTATTAGATTGATCTAATATACCAGGCTGACCGTTCAGGCGAAAAAGAAGCTCTTGAACGGTCAGAAACCCCCAACACATCGAACCCGGTGCCAGTGATAAATCCAAACCCAATCGTTAGCACCCCCATTTTGCAAATTAGCGATATTTGCAAGAGCTTTGGATCGTTGATCGCTAATGACAACATTAGTCTCTCACTGCACACTGGGGAAATCGTGGCCCTGCTCGGTGAGAACGGCGCTGGCAAAACCACGCTCATGAACATCCTGTTTGGACACTATCGTGCGGACAGCGGCAGCATTGAAGCTTTCGGTCAAACACTTAACAACCACACACCAGACGATGCACTGAATCGTGGTATCGGCATGGTGCATCAACACTTCACACTTGCTGACAACCTCAGCGTGCTCGATAACATCATGCTGGGCACTGAATCCTTATGGCAACCCTTTAGCCGGAAATCTGCAGCCCGTAAAAAACTGAATGACATCATGACTGATGCAGGGCTCATTGTTAATGTCGATGATAAGGTCCGTGACCTGACCGTCGGTGAAAGACAGCGAGTAGAGATTCTGAAAGCTCTCTTTCGAAACGCAAGAATCCTAATTCTGGACGAGCCCACCGCAGTACTGACCCCGCAGGAAGTTGACGATCTTTTCGTCTTGTTACGTCGCATGGCAGCGCAGGGTCTAGCCATCATTATTATTTCGCATAAACTTCAGGAGGTCATGGCGATTAGTGATCGCGTCGTAGTCCTCCGACAGGGACAGATGGTGGCATCAGCACCCACAGGCACAGTCAACAGAGATCAATTAGCAGAAATGATCGTAGGGCGACACGTAGAACGCCCCACCAGCGCTGCGTCAAAGCCTGGCAGTAACCTGCTTTCTCTCAAAAATATAACCGTTGTTGACAAGAGTACTAAACGAACCCTGCTCGACTCCATTAACCTTGATCTGTTTGCCAACCAAATTCTCGGTGTAGCCGGTGTGTCCGGAAACGGGCAAGCCAGTCTGGCAGATGTATTGTCAGGTTTGGTGCAACCGCTTAAAGGTGAATATTCTATTAAGGGTAAAACCTTACAAGCAGCCTCTCCTGTGAACCTAACCCGTCAAGGGGTTGCACGTATTCCAGAGGATAGACATTCGCAAGGCATTGTCAGCGAAATGAACATTTGGGAAAACTTGCTGCTAGACGAATTGGGTGAAAAACCGGTATGGAGAATGCGTAGCCTACTAGATAGAGGCAACGCACGAGCCCGCGCAGACGAGCTCATTGATAGTTTTGACATCCGATGTAAAAACTCAGAACAACCCGCTGGATTACTTTCGGGAGGCAACATTCAAAAATTAATATTAGCCCGTAATCTGGCTCGATCACCCGATGTCATTCTTGCCAATCAGCCCACAAGAGGTCTGGATGAAGGCGCCATTGCCGCTGTACATAAGTTACTGATTGAAGCACGTGATAAAGGTGCCGGTGTTTTACTGATTAGTGAGGACCTCGATGAATTACTGCGTTTAGCCGATCAGGTTGTCGTAATTCACGACGGCAAACTCAGCGATCCTCTACCGTCTGTTGGATTATCCTCACGCGAGCTTGGCTTGCGCATGTCAGGAGCGATGTAGCATGCATCTTGAGCTAAGAGAATCGACACCCTGGTGGCTGTCATTCTGCGCCCCTATACTGGCCATTATCGGCTCGATGTTGCTGGCATCAATGTTCATCATCTGGGCAGGCGCGTCGGTCATTGAAGCCTTCAAAATGATAGGCATTGGAGCTTTCGGCTCCACGTTTGCCGTTAGCGAAACTTTTTCCAGAGCGATACCACTCATGCTTACCGGCCTTGCTGCGGCCATAGCATTCCGCGCACAATTCTACAATATAGGCGCGGAAGGCCAATTGTATTGCGGCGCGCTGGTTGCTACCGTTGTTGGCACCGGCATGTTCGATTTGCCTGCAGCTGTGATGATTCCATTTTTATTTGCGTGCGGTGCTCTGGCAGGCGCAATGGCCCTATTACTTCCTTGGTATCTAAAAACCAAGTTGAGTGTTGATGAAGTAGTAACGACCCTGCTACTGAATTTCGTGATTTTACTGCTTGTCAGTTTTGCGCTGGAAGGCCCAATGAGAGACCCAATGTCCATGGGCTGGCCACAAACCGCACCGATTATCGATGAAGGCATTCTGCCAGCACTTATTCCTAGAACCCGATTACACGCCGGGCTCTACTTCGCAGTAGCTATGGCGGTCGTATTGTGGCTACTACTTCGTTACAGCGTATTTGGTTTCAAGGTCAAAGCCATGGGACTAAACGCACAAGCTGCTAGACATGCCGGCATTCCTCCGAAAAAAACCCTATTTTGGGTTGCCATGATCTCAGGTGCCCTGGCAGGAACTGCCGGCGTTAGCGAAGTCGCTGGATTAAAAGGCTACCTTACGCTCGATCTATCACCCGGCTTCGGTTACACGGGTATAGCAGTAGCTATGTTGGCCAACCTTCACCCGCTTGGAATAATTCTTTCTGCAATATTTCTTGCCGGAATATCCGTTGGCGCTGACTCGATGGGCCGAGCATTGGGCATACCTAGCTACATTGCGGACATCATGGTTGCCTCAGCAGTACTGAGCGTATTGATCGGATTGATGTTTACACGATATCGAGTGCGACGCTCATGAACCGTATTACTGACAGGGTCGCCTAATGGACATTCTGGAAATTCTACTCAGCGCAAGCTTCTGGGCTGCCACTATTCGCATTGCCTGCCCACTTATTTTCGCCACTCTGGGCGAGCTTATCTGTGAACGAGC
>JBLIIE010000259.1:0-4731 GCA_047634635.1 Granulosicoccus sp.
AGGTCCGCTTGTTTGCTCAGCTATCACTGACTGAGACATACTTAGAAGCGCGTAGCTGGCCGCCAATGCTACCCCAGTTATAGATAGTCGTTGAGTCAAGCGCATGAGTGTTGCATGGGGCTACCAGGACAGAGTTAGCAAAAGCTGATGTTTCATGGGGGCAGAAGTAAAGTAGTATAGCTACTGGACCACACCTGAGATTGTATTTGACGTTATGTCAATCTTTATAGGCGATCAAACTTTTGAGCATTAAAAAAACTTCTTCACCTAACAGTAATTTTGACCCACTTTGGGCCGACGATACGTTGGCAATCAGGAGTGGTTTTGAGCGCTCTCAGTTTGGTGAGCATGGTGAGCCCATCATGACCACCTCCAGTTATGTATTTTCCAGTGCTTCTGAAGCTGCGGCTCGGTTTAGTGGTGAGAGTCCGGGCCCAATCTACTCGCGCTTTACAAACCCAACTGTGCAAATCTTTGAAAATCGTCTGGCAGCTCTTGAGGGAGGAGAAGCGTGTATTGGAACTTCTTCAGGCATGGCGGCAATTGCCACTTTGTTTTTGGGGACGTTGCGACAAGGTGATGAAATAGTGGCTTGCCGTAACATGTTTGGAAGCACGGTCAACCTACTCAAGAATTTCCTGCCGCGTTACGGTATCACCGTTAGATGGGCTGACGACTTGAACGCCGAGAGCTGGACTAGTCTGGTTAACGCAAAAACCAAATTTTTATACTTGGAAACTCCGACCAATCCGCTGACAGAGCTCGCTGATATAGTTTCGTTTTCGAATTTAGCACACAGTGTAAATGCTGAGCTGGTAGTAGATAATTGCTTTTGCACTCCGGCTCTACAGAAGCCGCTTGGGTTGGGTGCAGATATTGTGATTCACTCAGCCACTAAGTATCTTGACGGACAAGGCCGATGTGTTGGAGGTGCTGTTGTAGGTAGTGAAGCACTTATTGATAACCTGACTAGCTTCATGCGTAGTGCTGGCCCCTGTATGAGTCCTTTCAACGCATGGGTATTTCTGAAGGGACTGGAAACCCTTAGCTTGCGGATGAATCAGCATTCGGCCAATGCTGCGGAACTGGCTGAGTGGCTGGAGAGCCACGTTAATGTCCGACAAGTTAATTATCCTGGTCTTGCATCGCATCCGGATGCAGCCTTAGCCGAAAAGCAGCAAAAACTTCCTGGAGGAATTTTATCTATTGAAGTTGTGGGTGAGAGGGCTGCGGCTTGGAGATTGATTGACGCAGTAAGGTTGTGTTCGATAACTGGTAATCTTGGAGACGCCCGGACTACGATAACTCATCCTGCGACGACGACTCACGGTCGAATGAGCGCAGAGGATCGTAGTCTGGCAGGTATTAATGAGAGTTTGATTCGTCTGGCTGTTGGTTTGGAAGACGTAAATGATATAAAACGTGATCTCGACCACGCCCTTGCCCAGGTTTAAATATGACATCCGATAGCAGGGCTTGGCTATTGCGCAAGCTTTTTCAGGCTGGCGTAAATGCGGTGTCAGGATATGAAGCAACTCGACGTGTCCTTATGGAGGAGGAACTTCCGGATAGGGTTTATCTTGTAGCGCTTGGAAAGGCTGCTGATTCAATGGCAAGAGGGGCGCTGAGCGTGATCGATGACAGGCTTGTATCCGGCCTTGTCGTCACTAAACACTGTCATTTGAGTGATGAACTAGACACCGATACCAGACTGACTTGTATTGAGTCAGGGCATCCTGTCCCTGACGATGCATCGTTACAAGCTGGGCTGGAACTCAAGAAATTTGTTCAATCTGTACCCTCAGACCACTTACTCATTTTCCTTGTCTCTGGAGGTACATCTGCTCTGGTAGAAGCTCTTAATGATGGACTGGGGCTAATCGAATTGAAGGAAGAAACAGACAAACTTTTGGCTAGTGGTGCACCCATTGGCGAGATGAACCGGCACCGTCGAACGATGTCTCAGATCAAGGGCGGCAAGCTTGCAAAATACGTCAGTTGTGAAGTTTTACAACTTTTGATCAGTGATGTGCCGGGAGATAAACTTGCTGACATTGGCTCTGGATTGCTGGTCCCGGATGCGACGACAGGAATGTCTGCAGATCTACCGGTATGGAAACGTATAAAAACGAGCATCATTGCGTCTTCGGCAATAGCTCAGGCTGCCGTGAAGGCAGCGGCAATTCAGCAGGGTTTGGTGGTGCAGCAAGGTTCAGGCAATCTACATGGAAACATGCCGGAAGTAATCGATAGAGTTAGTGGCTTACTCAATGCGGGAAATGCTCCAAAAGGTGTATATATATGGGGTGGAGAACCTACCATAGTGCTGCCTTCTAAACCTGGGCGGGGCGGTCGGAATCAACATCTAGCGTTGGCATTGGCTCAGTCAATGGCAGCGCATAAAAACGCATCCCTACTGGTGTGTGGAACTGATGGTACGGATGGCCCAACTGACGATGCTGGAGGGCTTGTTTCGCAAGCAACATTTGAGGCAGCTGTTCGAGCCAATTTAAAAATTGAAGGTTATCTTCAGGGAGCGGACGCTGGTAGCTGTTTAGACGCACTTGGGTGTCTGGTGACTACCGGGCCAACAGGCACCAATGTTATGGACTTGGCGATTGCCATCCTGGATTGAATGGCGTCTATTGTTTGATTTCAGATTCTGCTCGAAGATTTTCCAAGTGCATGGCCAATGCCTTTCTAATCAGTAGATCCATCAGGCCTTTTTCTACTGACTTGAAATCAGGAAGACTCGCTTCTCGTTTATCGTTTAGCCTAATGATGTGATATCCATATTCTGTTCTTACCGCCGTTTTGGAAAAATCTCCAACAGCGAGGTTAGCGATCACGTCAATGAACTCGGGAGGTAGTGAGGAGGCTTGAGCCCAGCCTAGATCGCCACCAGATTGCCCACTAGGGTCCGTTGAGTAAAGCTTCGCCATGGCTTCGAACTCCTTTCCTTCACTTAAATCCTTAATGACATCGTTTGACGTATCTTGGTTGCCAACGAGAATATGGCTTGTCTGATACTCAGACCGATCAACATTCGCAGTTTGTACCTCATATTCTGCACGTAATTCAGCGTCGCTAAAGGACAGTTCAGAACTGATTCTTGCCAGATAAGCATTGGCCATCGTTTGGGTGTATTGAAGCTGCACTGCAGCGGCAACTGCTGGAACTTTGTCAAGGTCTATTTTTTCTGCAGCCTGCGTGAGAACCTCAAGATTGATCAGCTCATTTAATATGTTTTCTGGAATAGCAGTTTCGCCACTTGCTGCGATTTGATCGGCCACATTATTCACGGCAATAGTGGTGATCCGGTTGCCGTTGACCATTGCTGATACACCTTCTTCTAGCGGTGCTGCGTGCGTACTTGTGTAGGGTGCAGCCAAGGCCAATGCGGCAAGTAGAAAAGTGGGAGCTAGAGGCGACATGTAGGTTCCGGGTTAGGTAGAGCGCATTAATTCGCAGCGTTTAACGCGGGTTATGCAAGCATTGCACCGCATCGGCGTACAATAGCGTTTGATATTTGTGTTAGTAGCGGCGACATGAGCCAGTTTTTTGAAATACACCCCGACAATCCACAAAAACGATTGATTTCGCAAGCGGTCTTGATCATTCAAGAGGGAGGCGTTGTTGTGTACCCCACTGATTCGTGTTACGCACTGGGATGCCATGTTGGGAATAAGCAGGCAATGGAAAGAATTTCCCGCATAAGAAAAACTGATTCAAAGCATAACTTCACACTTGTGTGCCGTGATCTTTCTGATATTGCTACCTATGCCCGGGTAGATAATGCTACTTACAGAACGCTTAAATCCTTAACGCCGGCTCCCTACACGTTTATATTAAAAGCAACCAGTGAAGTACCGAAGCGATTGCAAAATCCGAAGCGTAAAACCATTGGAATTCGCATCCCCGATAATGCAATTTGCCAGGCCTTACTGGAGGAGCTTGGTGAGCCGTTGATGAGCAGCACGCTGATCATGCCGGACAAGGAATTACCAGAGACTGATCCGGAAGAAATTCGTGATTTGCTAGAAAAGCATGTTGATTTAATCATCGACGGCGGGCACTGTGGATTAGAGCCCACAACGGTTCTAGCTATGGACGATCAGGGTGAAATCGAAGTTCTTCGGGAAGGTAGAGGAGATCTTGGGTTTTTAGAGTAGGCAGGAGGCTGTGTATCGGTATAATCGGGTGAACAGGGAGTCTCTTCATGCAAGCTGATCCACCGCCAATGGAGGCGGATCCAACAAGTGGTGTTGCTCGTGAAGAGCGTATTGCCGTCGTGCGTGGCGAGCCGTTCACTCAACTTCCTCTAGATCTATATATACCTCCTGATGCGCTGGAGGTATTTCTGGACGCGTTTGAGGGGCCGCTTGATCTATTGCTGTACTTGATTAAACGTCAAAATCTGGACATATTGAATATTCCGATTGCGGATATCACTGCTCAGTACATGAAGTACATTGGTTTGATGGATACCATGCGTTTTGAACTCGCAGCTGAGTATCTGGTAATGGCGGCCATGCTGGCTGAGATTAAATCCAGAATGCTCCTACCGCGAATGGAAGAATTAGGGGATGACGAGGATGACCCTCGCGCTGAGTTGATCCGGCGTCTGCAAGAGTATGGAAGAATCAAAAAAAGTGCGATATCGCTGGAAGAGTTGCCGCGGTTGGAGCGAGAGCATCAGGTTCTCAAAATTGTACAGCCAGCCATTGAACG
>JBLIIE010000260.1:0-4677 GCA_047634635.1 Granulosicoccus sp.
ATCACCTTTAATCGGCGAGAGGAATTTGCGAACATCCAGTGCCCTGTTTGTCTAATCGCAGGAAGCGAAGACACCAATGCACCTGCGATAACCATGAAAAAAATGTCTGACAAACTTCCCGATAGTGAGTATCACGAACTGCAAGGGGGCGGGCATTTAGTTAATATTGAAATGAGCGATCATTCCAATCGCATCATCTGCCAATTTATAAACAAATATTTTTCCGATGACTAATTCGCTTATCACCACCAACGAAGATTCACCTATTTTCGACCCTGAGCAATGGGGGCTCAGCGATCAGCAGACAGAGCTGAGTTCACTGGCACGGCAATTGGGTAAAAACCGTTTCGCACAGCGGGCGTTCGAATACGATAGGGAAGCCAAATTCCCTACGGAGAACTTCAAGGATCTACACACCTCGGGCCTGTTGGGTATTTGCATTCCGACTGACCAAGGAGGACGGGGTGCCGATCTCAAAACCTATATGTTGGCAGCCTCTGAGATTGGCCGTTACTGCGGTGCTACTGCATTAACCTTTAACATGCATGTCAGTTCTTGCCTGTGGACAGGTCCCCTGGCTGATGGTCTAACCGTCGACACTGATGTTCGCGAAAAGCTACAGGCAGGGCGACGGTTACACTACAAACGAATCATCGACGATGGTGCTATCTACGCGCAGCCGTTTTCAGAAGGGGGTGCTGCCGCTGCTGGTAAAAAGGCATTCGGAACTACTGCACTCAGAAAAGACAACGGTTGGATCATTAACGGCAAGAAAATATTCGCTTCCTTGTCTGGCCATGCTGATTATTACGGCGCGCTGTGCACTGAACTGGCCACGCCTGATACGAAACCATCCAGAAGCAATACCATGTATCTGGCCATCCCAGCAGATTCACTGGGGGTGCGGGTTGAGGGCGAATGGGACCCCTTGGGCATGCGAGGTACGGTATCGCGTACTTTAATTTTTGAAGATGTGTTTGTCAGTGAAGAAGCGCTACTCATGCCAAGGGGTGTTTATTTCAATGCTGCCAAGCAGTGGCCACATATGTTCATGACTTTAACGCCTGCATACATGGGTATAGCCCAGGCAGCTTATGATTTCACCGTCAGTTACCTTCGCGGAGAGGTGCCCGGTACGCCTCCGATAAGGCGGCGTATGTATCCAACCAAGCAGCTGGCTGTGGCGCAAATGCGTGTGATGCTCGAGCAAACTAAATCTGTGTGGTTTCAGAGCATCAGTGAAGCCAAACCGAATCCAGACAGGGAGTCGCTGATCCGAGCTTGGGCATCTCAATACACCGTCATGGAAAACGCTAACGAAATTGCGCAATTGGCTATTCGTACTTGTGGAGGACAGGCGATGCTTCGTTCACTGCCTTTGGAACGGCTCTATCGAGACAGCCGTTGTGGGGCTCTGATGTTGCCCTGGACTGCAGAGCTTTGCATGGATATGATCGGCAAAGCTACACTATACGAACCGGGTGAGAGTGACGACGAATGAGCCTGTATCGTCGGTTATTAGGGTATGCGAATCGCCAACCTGAAAAGCTGGCCATAGAGTTTGAAGGTTTATCTTTATCTTATAAGCAACTGTTGGATAGAGTCGATCAGCACATTGTCTATTTCAATTCGTTGAAACTTGACCCAGGCAACCGCATAGCATTTCTAGCACTAAACCACCCTGATATATTCGTCACAGTTTTCGTCGCTGCGCAAACCGGCCTGATACTGGTACCACTAAACTGGCGTTTGTCCATCGATGAGCTTCAGTTTGTTCTAGATGACTGTAAGCCCAACTTATTAATGCACGATGATGAATTTTCGAACTCAGCGACCGAGCTACTAAAACGAACCGTTGGTGATTCATCTGAGCCGATGAAGTTGCACCTGATTGGACAGCCTGATATTGAACTAGCACGCCACATCAATGCCGCTCCAAAGCCAGTCGAGCAGAATTCGACCCCTGGTGAAACTCCAACGTTAGACCGCCCGCTACTAATCGTCTACACCTCAGGCACAACTGGCAGACCCAAAGGCGCCGTACTAAATCAAAAGGCGTTGTTATGCAGTAGTGCAATGACACAACACATGCTGGATTTAACATCCAACGATCGTGTGTTAAACGTTCTGCCGCTATTCCATGTAGGTGGGCTAAATATTCAGCCGTTACCCGCATTGCTCTTTGGGGCAACTCTTTTCCTACACACCCGATTTAACCCGGTAAAAACTACCCAAACTATCTCACAAAAAAAAATAACATTACTAAATTCTGTGCCCACGGTATTGCAGGCTATCGTCAATAGCGAAGCATGGGAGAGCGCTGATGTCTCAACACTACGCGCCATCAGCATCGGATCTACTGACGTTCCTGTGCATCTGATTAATCAGGTACAACAAAGAGGCGTTCCACTAATACAAATATATGGTGCAACAGAAACATCCCCGGTTGCCATCTATCAACGAATTGAACATGCTTCTCTGGTGGGCTCTATCGGCCGCGCTGGCTCGCACTGTGAAGTACGCATAGCAGACGATAAAAATGAAATTGTTGAATTTGGCATATCAGGTGAGATTCAAGTCAAAGGCGACAACATACTCTCGCACTACTGGAACAACCCTGAAGCCACTCAGTCAAGCCTGGTTGATGGTTGGTTCAAAACAGGAGACGTTGCCCACCAAGATAGGGATGGGTTCTACTGGTTTGATGATCGCCTGAAACACGTCATCATTTCAGGTGGTGAGAATATCTATCCAGCAGAACTGGAACGCGTTATAGGTGTGATCGATGGTGTTGATGCCATCTCGGTGGTGGGTAAACCTGATACCCGTTGGGGAGAGGTTCCGGTTGCGGTTGTGGTGGGTACTGCGGATGTGGATAGTATCAAATATGCCTGTACACAATTGGCTAGATTCAAGCAGCCAAAGGACATTATCTTTGTCGATGCTCTACCCAGAAATGCGCTAGGAAAGATTCAGGTTCAGCGGGTAAAAGAGTTAGTGATATCTGCCTACGAACGACAGCAACAGTGAGGCTATAGACGGGTGAGTACCCACGGCCAAGATTTATCTTTCGGTGCTGCGTGGCCAGATCATGCCAACCAGTGAGGCGGCTATACCGGTCACTGATTGGGGCCTGACGCATTCGGACATCACCTATGACGTGGTGCGTGCCCGGGACGGCGTTTTTTTTCGTCTCGACGACTACCTGACACGCTTTGAATCCAGTCCGGAGACATGCCAACTTAACATCAATCGACCGATTGGCAAAAAACTATCACTGGGGAGATTCTACGCAAGGCCTAATACACGCCAAAGAATCCGATTTTGACAACACGCTGTTACCCGATGTACAAGGTCGGCTCACAGAAGGTCCAGGGCTCAGTGTATTTATCGTAAAAGACAACAAAATCGCAACACCTCGCTTTGGTGTTCTCGGTGGAGTTGTATCGGTGACAAGAATCAATGAACACGTTTTTTCCAATGATGCACCTGGTGAGATCATTCAGCAGTTAAGAGACACCTATTGGAACTGGCACACTTGCTACCGACGAGCTCACCGGTGGAGCGTTGGTTCGTCCACTTGAGAGTCCAGCTACTCTAATTAAGGACGCTTATTGGATTGTTACGTCAAACGAACATGAGCCCAGAACGGAATTGACGAAGGTTGTCTCATGGATGCTGAATCAGGTGACAGCTTTTCCACGCTTCAAGGTATAAAGCCCCGCTGCAACGATAATAGCCGTGCCAATCCATGTCCACTGGTCTGGCAATTGACCGAATACAAAGTATCCGTAAAACGTTCCCCAAATTATCAGTGTGTAATGGATTGGCGCAACATTAGCGGCTTCGGCGACTTCCAGAGCCTTGATGACCATGACCTCAGCAACAGCGGCGACAGCTGCCATGCCAAATAATAGTGCCCATGACACAAATGTCACTGGCATTTTGAAGAAAAAAGGCAGGGGAATTGAGATTACCAAACTAGCTGTTATGGCTGTATAGGCAATGGTTGTGACCGTCTGGTCAGTGTCGGCCAATAGTCTGCCAATAACCTGTCGAGCTGCGTAGAAGCAGGCAGCTGCGACTACCAGCATGGCTGCTGGATGTACGACACCCATACCGGGTCTAATGACAATAAGCGCTCCAAAAAATCCAACGGCGACAGCGGACCACCTGCGTATTCCTACAGGTTCTTTTAATATAAAGGCACCAGCCATGGTCAGAAAGAAGGGTGCGACAAAACTGGCCGCTACTGCGTCTGTAAGAGGTACATAGCGAACGGCGTAGACGAACAACAAACTGGAAAAAACGGCCAGAACTCCTCGAGAGATTTGGAGTTTTGGTTGCCTGGATATCAATATTGATGTCCCACGCATCGCTAGCAAGATAAACACGCCAAACAGCAAACCCAGTTGTCTAAACCATATAATCTGAACCGGATGGAATGTGCTGGTTAGAAACTTGGCCATGGTATCGCCTGCGGAAAACAGAAACATAGCGCCCAGCATCAGGAAAATTCCCAGGCGGCTACTTGAGCGCCGAGTCCGGACAGCCGAGTGCAATGGCGCTTGTGGGATTGGGGGAATTGTTTTTACTCCAGAGAGAATAATGCACAGAGACATTAGCACATGGTCCTTCTGTTTGAATTAGAAATCTCCTAACTGCTTCATGGTGCAG
>JBLIIE010000261.1:0-4649 GCA_047634635.1 Granulosicoccus sp.
GCCGGGCGCCCGCGGCTCTTCAGCTACCTAGCAAACCGCTGGCGGCGGTGCGCGTGCTCCAGGGGGCGACGAGTCGCTGACTCCTCTACCCCATCTGCCCGCCAGGTGAGACAGGATCTTGTCGATCTTTCGCAAACTAGCTTTGGCTACTCTATTGGGAAGTGGGGGCTTTCGTCCACGTTATGAATGTGCAGCTAGCAGCGATTACATCAAGATTGTTCTTCAGTCAGACGGATGGACTCCTTAGGGTCGCGAAATATCAATGGTTGCTCGCCTTGTGGAAACGTCGACGCAGATTGAGCTAGTTCGATCGCACTGTCGACAACATGCCTATCAGGCGATTTGTCACACACCGGGTCAGCTGCTGCCGGATCCCCTGCAAGTAAAAATGCTTGGCAGCGACAACCCCCTAGATCATCGTCACTTTCCGAGCAGGAGCGACAGGGTTCTTTCATCCAACCCTTACCACGGTAGCGATTAAATCCTTCCGAGCCATACCAGATTTCTTCAATGGAATGATCCGCGACGTTAGGGAAGGCGGCGCCTGGCAACATACGGGCGGTATGGCAAGGTAGCGCAGTACCATCAGGGGCGATACTTAGAAATACATTGCCCCAACCGTTCATACATTTTTTAGGACGATTTTCGTAGTAGTCAGGCACAACAAAAACGATAGTTATCCGATCACCGTATCGTTCACGGTACTCGTTGGTTATTTTCTCAGCTTTTACCAGTTGCTCGCGTGAAGGTAGTAGATGATCTCGATTAACGACAGCCCACGAATAGTATTGCGTGTTGGCCAGTTCAAGGGTCTCAGCACCTAACTCAAGAGCCATTTCAATGATTTTGTCGACATGCTCAATGTTCATGCGATGAATAACGCAGTTGAGCACCATTGGCCAATCGTATTCTTTGATCATCGCCGCCACTTTGTGTTTGAGATCAAAGGTACGTGTATTGGAAAGAAAATCGTTCGTTTCCCGTGTTGAATCTTGGAACGACAACTGAATATGATCTAGCCCGTTGTCCTTAAGTGCTCTTGCTCTCGTATCCGTTAAACCCACGCCAGTTGTTAGCAAGTTCGTGTAGAAGCCAAGTCTGTGTGCTTCACCTACCAGCGTTTCAAGGTCGTCGCGCAGCATAGGTTCGCCACCTGAAAAGCCACATTGAACACTGCCTAACGCCCGCGCTTGTTGTAGAGTCCGAATCCAGCCTTCGGTGTCGAGCTCTTCTTTTTGTGTTGCAAAATCCACAGGATTGAAACAAAAGGCGCAATGCAGTGGGCAGCGGTATGTTAATTCTGCCAACAGCCACAAAGGTGGACCAGGCTTAGTGGCCAGTGGGTCTTGAGCAAGGCCGTGCTCTAGCATTGAAGAGGACATAGGATTAGCTCAGTGTTATCCAGTGTTGTTCTCGTGCAATAGCCAAGAATGAATGGACATCCTCGCTAAGCCCGCTGGTGTTGAACGCTTTCTCCAGTGTCTGAATAATGTCTGACACACACGCTTTTCCGTCGCAGCGTTGCAGTATCTCTGAGGCACTAGGGTTAAGTTTGACCATGCCTTCCGGGTACAAGAGGACCCAGATATCCTGAGCTTCCTCGAATTGCAATCGATACCCATTTGCAATCGTTGGGACATGCTGCGAGACGATTTCGCTTAGCGTTTTGGTCATGGTGAAAGCGCTCTAAGTGTTGGAGACGGGAGTGGCTGCAGTGGGGCGATTCTGTGCAGGTGCCTGATCAGGTAAGCCATACCGTACCGCCATAGCATCGTTCATCTGCCAGAGCACATCGAGTTTGAATTTTAGAATATCCATAGCACGCTCTTGCTGCTCACGCGTGCGAAAATAGTCAAGCGTTATACCCAGTCCGTGTTCGACATCGCGCCGCGCTTGAGTGACTCTATTCCGAAAATAAATTAAACCTTGTGTGTCAATCCAGGGGTAGTGTTCAGGCCAAGTTGCCAAGCGTTGTTTGTGTATAGCAGGAGCAAACAATTCAGTTAGCGATGCGCAAACGGACTCCTGCCACGGCTGTGTTCTTGCAAAATTAATATAGGCTTCAACGGCAAATCGTACACCGGGTGTTACGTGGCGAAGATCAGTGATTTCCTCGCGGCTCAAACCTACGGCTAAGCCCAGTTGTATCCATGCCTCGATGCCGCCTTCATCGCGTTCGCCATTGATATCGTAGCCATCGTGATCGAGGATTCGTTGAATCCACTCACGTCTGACATCTCTGTCAGTGCAGTTAGACAGCACTGCTGCATCTTTTATTGGTATAGCGACCTGATAACAAAATCGATTAGCGACCCAGCCTCTTATTTGATCTTGTGTGGCTTGTCCTTGATTCAACATCACGTTAAAAGGGTGGTAAATATGATAAGCCTTGCCTTGCTCGCGCAGGCGTTTCTCAAACTCATTTTTGGACCAAGCAGAAGTGTCATGTGACATGATTAATACATCGCTCTAGAGTTCAATCTCCAAACCATCGTGTGCGACTTCCACACCATGCTTGGTTAGCATGGCACGCTGTTCGCTGTCTTCGTCAAGTATGGGATTCGTGTTGTTAATGTGGATAAGGACTTTTCGAGTAGTGCTTGGGAGCTTATCAAGCCACTCCAGCATGCCGCCCGGGCCACTTTGCGGGAGATGTCCCATTGACCTAGCTGTTTTAGCCGATGCACCACGTTCGATCATTTCATCGTCTGTCCACATCGTGCCATCGACTAAAACGATATCGGACTGTTGCATGGCTGTCCAAACATGGTCTTCCATCTCGCCTAAACCGGGAGCGTAAAAAAGTGTTTTGCCAGAGACGGTGTCAGTCATTTGCATGCCGAGCGTATCGCCAGCTACGGGTTTGTCTCTATGTGGTGAGTAGGGTGGTGCATTGCTGGTCAATGGCAGCGGTTTAAATGTCACCGTGCTTGCACCTGGGATGCTGTACTCCGCGTTGTCAACGGTCATCTCATGCCAGTCAATCGTGCAGTAATGATCGAGCACCTTGAACAAAGGATTTCCTTCGCTTAAGTCTTCCCTTACAGCCGAGGTACACCAAATAGACAGCGGCTGTTTGTGTTCACGCAGCATTAAAAGCCCAGTAGTGTGGTCAATCTGTGCATCCATTAAAACGATTGATTGAATGCCTGTATCACGCAACTGCCTTGCTGGTTGCAATACACTACATTGCTGAATTTGCGTCAAAATATCGGGAGAGGTATTGAAGAGTACCCAGTCAACGTTATCACTGCTGACAGCTATTGATGATTGGGTTCTGGGATGCGCGTTTATGGAGCCGCTGCGAACGCCGGAACACATTGGGCAATTGCAATTCCATTGGGGAAAACCGCCACCAGCTGCTGAACCAAGAATTTTAATTTTCACTTTACTATGCGCCTAAAAAAAGCCGGGTTTACCCCGGCTTCTATATCAATCGATGCATTAGCAATTTGAATTGCCAATGAAAAAATCAAGATCTTCTATCGACTAACGCAATACATCGTGATTTCAAAGCCGAATCGCACATCAATTGCTTTTGGTGTTGACCATGTCATGTCGGTATTTCTCCTCAAATAAGTTAAAAGATAATTAGTCGATAGTTTGAACAAGAAAACTGTATCTGAATATAGTTATCTTGTGCATCGACTAATAATGAGTGTATAGGTAGATCAGAAGAGCGTCACTATATTTGTGTCTACATAGCGCAACTGAAATTGTTATTCCGTTTGTGGTATTTGCTGTAACAAGCCTATGAACTCGTTGCTTTAATGGTTTTATAGAGCCTTAAGATAGTTTTTATGCTGGTACCAATTGCCCATCGCATGCCTAAGCAGATGACATGCGAATATGGTGATGCTACGGTTTTTCGCTGAGTAAGTCTTTGAAGAATAGTCGGGTGTATATCTTATATATTGACGTGTCGTAAGCTATGTGCATAATCGGTGATCTTATTTTTCTATACATATAGATAACGTTTATCGATGGTACGTGCTTTGTTACACTAAGCACTCACTTAGCCACCCCAGAGCTTGCATGCTTCAGTATATTAAGCCTGACCAACAGAAGCTCGGACCTCGCTAATATGACTTTCCATCGTAAAGTATTGCAGACTGCGTCCTTTGTGGTTGCCGTTTCGGGAAGTCTTGCGTTCCACGCGGTGTTTGCCTTTGAAGCGTTTATTACCAATGAAAGGTCTGGGGATCTGATATCGATAGATCAAGAAGGAAAACAAATTCACTCGCAAGCGATCTGCAAACGCCCACGAGGCATGGTGAAAGGACTGGGGGTGCATCAACTACTCATTGCTTGCTCGGATGATAATAAAGTAATAGAGCTCAACACTCAGACTAGAAGTATTGAACGCACCTTCAATGGATTGTATGGAGCCATGACCCTTGCAATTCACCGTCCCACTAATCGGTTATTTGTAACCAACGAAGGGGAAGCTCATGCAACAGTAGTCGATTTGATTTCTGGTAATGCTCTTGCTGTTTTACCAACGGGGCTAGAACCAGATGGGATAGCCGTAAGTGACGATGGGACGAAAATATTTGTTGCATCAGAGAATGCTGGATTAGTGCATGTTTTTGACGCATTGACCTACAAGGAAACTGCGGTGATTGTGACCCATCTAAGGCCACGTCGTT
>JBLIIE010000262.1:0-4645 GCA_047634635.1 Granulosicoccus sp.
TCTAAAATTTGCGGGAAGGTACTCTACTAATTTTAGAGCTATCCGACAGATTTTCTAAATCATCAGCAGGTGAATGATTGGATATTCCTGCTGGTGGTTTTAGAATATTTCGAATCTGCTGCTCAAGATACACTAGCCATTTGTGACTAGATATCCTTAGTGAGTGAATGGGCGGTTTTGCTGATCGACTTATGCTTTCAACCGATGTTGCAAACGTATTAAACATCTGGTCTGGAGCGTAAGACTTTTCCCAGGCCGCTCTGGCAGCGGAGCTTCTATCTTCCCATTCATTTTCTAATATGCGCAATCGACCTGGGATAGTGGTTATTTCTGATTCGGGAATACGAACAGCAAAGCTCCAATCTACGTGTTTGGGTGCCATCCATTCGTCTGAAATAATGACTGGGACTCGTCCCGCTTCCATGGTTTCGTAGAGTCGTAAGGATGAAGGACCAATGCCTCTGGGACAAAGAATAAATTTACTATCCACTACAGATTCAAAGTAGATTTTTTGAAAGTCAAATTTCGATGTTTGTGCATGGTTCCAAACGCAAAAGTCCGATGTATCTACGATCAACGCCCTCTCATCATTCAGATTTAGCACAGGCTTTCTGACACTGTGACTACTAGAGCCTACGAATGAATAAAGCCAGCGAGTTTCAGCAACCTGACGATGTATGTTCTGAATATCGACGTTGCAAATATTAATATAAGGGAACGCTACATGGCCAGAGGAGGTCGCAAGCTTGGCCGATAAGCTGCAATACAGCCCTGGTAAAATTGGCCAGGATCTATCCATCTCGTTGAACATATAAACCTTTTCAGGATATGCCTCGATGAGAGGGTGACTAAGCAACTTTTCAAAAAGAATATCCGTGAACTGGGTATTTTCTACAAACACGATCGCGTCCGCTTCAATCGGATTGTGCGCCAAAACATGATGTCCGTGGACGTCCTGTTTTTGCAGTTGCAGCAGGCGATCGAGTCGCGAATGCTCCTGATAGGCTGAAGTCAGTAATAGTTTCATTTCAGCTTTCCAAATGGAAATGTTTGGAAGATAGTACCATCTCAATTGTGAACTTAAAGGGTATTGTTACCAGATTGGCTCTGTCTTGGCACTGCTTTTTTCGGACAAAATCTAATCTCATGCTTCAGGCTCTGGCGTGTTGCCTCGTGCGGTGGTTAGGCGAAATTTAAGTGTAGATGCGAGTATTTGGATTGCTTGTCGACTGGCACGCACATGTTTCATTAAGCGAACGAGTTGACACTAGAGAGTGTAGATAATGAGATCTAATTCACATAAAAATTGAGTGCGTCAAAAAATGTGCATCATAATGCATTCATAGGCAGCGTTTATGGATTCGCTCTGATACAAACAGCTTACATGGATTGCTAAAGTTGAAGTGTCAAAATTAAGTTACAGTATGCGTCTGTCAAAGCAAGGATGCCCTGATGAAACGTAAAAACAAATGTATACCGACCTGTCACTCACTGCTTAAGCTCGTAGCTTACACAAGCGTTGTAATTGCAGCTTCGTCGTGTAGTGATGACATGTCCATTCCCAATTCGTTCAATTCGCAATACCCTGTTGATACTGAAAACGATGATCGACCTGGCTTGATTATTATGGGGGTCAATGCTGGAGAAATTCAAGACCTGTTAAGTCCGTTCCTACTAAGCGCATCTGCGTTTCGCCTGGAACGGCAGACACCTGGTAGTGGGGATGGCTACCTACATATGGTCGTATATGACGACCCTATGCCTGTCTCCGCTCATGTAGAGTTTTATCAACCACCTCTCAATACCTGTCGAATTCGAGAACTTGAGGATGATGAGCCCGATGTTGTCGATATTTTAACTACATCTGCTAGCGGTGGAGTGGGTGTTGTCATCAACTCACCTGGTGGGCCATGGTTTACTTTTGATAGACAGCAGAGAGAATCTGGCCAAATTCTCTATCAAGTCGATAATGAAATACCAGGCAGATTTCCAGTAGACGCCACTTTGTCTGTGCCCGGCGATACCTATCCGACAGTATCTGCCTATCCAATATTTGAGCCTTCTGCGCCTGTGAGGCTGCTGCCAGCGAAAGGGCATGCAGTGACTCCACATACCAAATTTTCCTGGGTTGTAGGACCTGTGAGTGGTTATATCAAAATTAATTTGCTGGCTTACGATGAGGCAGATAAATTCCTGGGCTTCGCGATTACCTGTTGGGTGAAGGACGATGGGCTATTTGAAATGCCTGCAACCGTCGTAGACTATATAACACGTTCCGAATTGACACTTAGGGCTCGTTATTCACGCGTGTACGCAAGGCTTGACTGGGTCAACGGTATGGTGATTCACCAGGATGTTGAGGTGGCAGAGTAGCTAGTGGACCACGTAGCTTTAGGTGTTTAAATCTTTCTCACTTAATTCATCCATTACCTGTTGAATGTTAAGTGTTTCCCAGTTATAATTCCGCTTGTCAGCACAGGTGCGGGGTGGAGCAGTCTGGCAGCTCGTCGGGCTCATAACCCGAAGGTCGTAGGTTCGAATCCTACCCCCGCTACCAACACTTTTTTCAAGTGTCGTCTGACCAAAAAACTAGCCGCTTAAGTGCGGCTTTTTTGTGTGTGATGTAAACGCTCTGCGTTAGCGGTAAACAGCAACCGTTCAATGTTAATGATGAGTTTCACACGAAACTATCTTGGATAAATCAACATTTTTGTTCTTGATTTATTCCAGCGGTGAAAAAGGAATTAGCGTCCCTCCCCAAAATTTTATCAACTTCACTTGAGTCAGCAACGTCCTAGAGGGCCTCCTAGTCCTGCTCAACAGCCTTTACTCTATAAGCAAAGGTGGTTTTTCGGGCTCTGTCTTCTTAGAGTGGGAAATGCGCCTGCCTGGCTTTCTACTGTGGCCAATGCCTGCGTTGTTGGAAGGGCGGTGACTCCAGGTGTAATCTGGGCGGAAAGGAGTGCCGCCAACTAAGCGGAGGTGACTCTCTGTTTGCGCATTGGCCAAGGTGCTCAAGTTTTAGCTTGTCATATCTTATGCGGGTGTGATTACGTAGCGACTGGCATCGACATCTACTTGGCGCTAAATTTACTATGGTGGTTTAAAAGTAAGAGCTGATTCGTAATGTGGGTCCGGGTACATCACATAGCTATCCGGGGAACCGGCGTTGTATTTCAACGTAACTGTTTGCGCGCGGTAAGTACCGCGCGCAAAGGTGACTTAAACTAAACGCATTCGTCGAGCTCGGGAATGGTCGCTGCTACCCAGAACTCATCATCGTCTCGATTGCCACTGAGGGTTAATTGCGTACGACTATCATTATTTTCAATGCTTATCGTATCGCCTTCAGCAGTGTCATAGGTATCGTCTCCAGCGGGAGTGAGCCTAGTTGTTACTATTATGAAACAATTTCCACCACCGTCAAACGTATCTTGTTGGTCGTCAAAAACCGTTAATACGCCTTCTGTGTCAATTCGGACATACACGATATCTGTGTTGCCATCTGCGGTATAACTGGCTTCCCAGTCACCAGCAATAGCTGAGGTGTCTGTGCAAGGTGCGATGGCAGCTATGTCAAGCGTGACCCTTGGAAATTGATCCCGCGTCACGTTGTCGGGATTATCGTCGTCATTTGAGAATATATTAAGTTTGTCATCTATAACGCTCATCGCCACATCTACTTCTTCAAACTGTACCGCCCCGGTAGTTCCGTTGAGGGAAACATCGGTAATTGTGTACTGATCGTTGCCAAGCGAGGTGATGAACGAAGAATCGGAATCGCTGATTAGGCAGTCTTGAAAGTCGCCATCAAAGTCGAATTGATCGTCAATAAGAGTTACTTCACCAGTAGCACCGATCTTTAAATATTCGAAGTCTGTCTCTCCATCCTTTTCGGTGCTCGAGATATCCCACAGTCCCATGATTGCACTGGTATCACCCATAGGATTAGCGCTTGTATCAACCACAGCTGTTGGAGCTGCAGCACCCGGTTTAGTAGCTGAACCGACAGAGATACCCGTTGCGCCATCAGTATTAGTGACGGGGGGGGAAGGTATGAGGCTGGATCCCCCGCTGCCTGATACGACTGGACGTGCAACAGCCGTAGTGGTTCCTGATGGCACACTTGACACAACCGTAACTGCCGGCGTGGCTGTTAGTGTCTCATCAACTCTAGCGATCGCATCATTAACGCTTTCTATAAGTTCTTCAACGCTGCTGCAGGAAGCTAGAATTGCTGACAGCAGTACCGTGGTAAGAAATTGGGTTTTTTTTATGTGTTTCATATGATTATTGATGTTTACCTTCTGGCGGAAAAGTCAGGTATTTGTAACATTTCTAGTGCTTTAACTCAATATTATTCCAAGTAGTAAAATTACCGAGAAAGTGTATTTGAATACGTATTCGTTCTTTAGTGGTCACCAAACCTGCGTTACGTGTGCTGAAATTGAATAAATTGGCCTTACTGATTTAGGTTTCTTGCCAGAACGATGTAATCAGGTGTGCTTGAGTCAAACAAAGGCGATAGGCAATCCGGTACAGATGATGTGAGACGCTTTACAGATGTCTGAGTTTCACGCAAGTTGCCAATACTTGGGCCATGTGTGTGAATGATGATTTTTTTGTATAAGGTCTAGCACTTATT
>JBLIIE010000263.1:0-4616 GCA_047634635.1 Granulosicoccus sp.
GAGTTGGCGCAGTTTTGACGTCACAGGCACCGACCAGTTAACCGCGGCTCCGCGCACAGGAGGCGCATGCCCCGCTGCCAGTTCACCAAGCTATAGCAATGAACTAAGAGCTGGACTGAGTTGCATAAAACTCACAGTAGCTGATGCGGGTCCTAACGATTCAGATAACCAGCTCAATGGCGCTGTTAGCCTAGTAGCAAACATCACATCAGGCAGAACCAGCACAGGACGTATCTCGCCACCCATTGTTGACTTAACACCCAGCAGCAGTGGTGGCGCTACCAATTTGGGCTTGCTGATATTGTTATTGGTGTTCATTCGAAAAAGGGTCGCAGTACTATTAATGAATAGTGATTCTGCGCTTGCTAATCCTTTCCCTCAACCTAATAAAGAGCAATAGACCCAACGAAATACTCACCCAAAAATAAAAGGAAATACCTCCATGTTTTTTATTACGACTACGGTATCTAACAGACGAAGCTATGGTGAAGCAATGACGTTTTACGGACTAGACTTAGCCATGCAGCGGAGTGCACTGGCTCACCGGCACAATAACCATTTACGAGTAAACAATCAGCCGGCAGCACCGAACCACCGTCCAGTACACACCGTCAGTATGGTGATTCCAATTGATGTTAGATTACACGTTGTCGAATTTCGGGCTGTCGTAAACACCGCTACGGGCATTCAGCCACGCCTCGTTGGCACCAATTCGCCTCCAGTGTATACACATGGTGTTTCAACAAATATCGATAGAAATCTTTCGTTGTGCCCGGGATTAAATTGGTTGCAAACTGTTACAAAATTAAATAATCCAACTCCAAACCAGCCGCGTTCATTTGTTGACCTTGGTGGCAATCAGAGTCCGTTCGTTGATGATCCACCAACAAGCAGAGCTCACATTGATACACCCTGCGGCCCAGTAGCACCTAGTCCAGGCCGGGGCATTGACTTTAGTGCAACTACTACGCTTGCGCTCTTGTATGAACGTCAAATCATTTTAACAAGAGGAAAAACCTGGGGATATAGGATAAACACTGCAACTACACTTTCCGCAGGTGTAACACTTACCCATCCTCGAGATGCAACACCTGCTGACTTTATGGTGCAATTAAATATATTACGAGCTGGAATTAATCAATTCGGAGATTCTACTGGCAGGCATCGTAGCTATATTCCGCCGCCGCGTGATGAGAGCATTTTAACGTTTTAGTTGGTATCACTAGTGTACCGTTAACTTATCAGCAAAGGATAGCTGATTGGGACTGATGGGTATTTCCTCTGTTGAGCGCCATGAACCAGGTCATGGATGGACCATTTTTCGAACAGAATCATCTGTAGTAGAGTCAACGGTTAACGAAGTTGTCGCCAAACGGATGGCGAAAAAGCAGCAAATGCAATGGTCTCCTAAAGGAGCTCATGCCATGTTGCAAACGCGCACAGCCACATTGAACGGTGAACTTAACCAGCACTTCGAACGATGGTATCCCAGATTCCCGATCGCTACCGATGAGAGCCATGATCTGCATGAAGTAAAGTTGGCAGCCTGAGAATAATCAATTTACCCCCCGGTTTTTCATGCTCTCTCACTGACAGCCGGGACTATTTTCGAATCCACCAAACTGCCGTTAACACTATGGTTTCAAGGTATCGATCTGATCACTCAGGAAAAGAAAGGAGTCTCAGCCATGCAGCTGCACCGTCAACCGGGTATTTCTTACAATGCTGCTTGGCGTATGAAGCACAAGCTAATGCAGGTGATGATGGAGCGATAGCACCACAAGAAGTTATCCGGTTTTATTGAACTCGCTGATGCCTATCTCGGTGGAGAGCGCACTGGATGCAAACGTGGGCGCGGAGCTGAAGGTAAAACACCCTTTGTACCCGCAGTTGAAACGACTGATGAACTTTACCCAGTGAGGATAAAACTTTCGATTGTAAACGATTTTCGAACAAAATAGATCAGGGCACGGAGCCAGCAACATCTTACTGAGGGCAGCACCATTATCTCCCATGGTTTGGCGTGTTTTATGCCTTGTTGATTCAGGCTGCTTACAGGACAAGATAGTGTGTGGTGGCGGGAGAGCATCGGTTGAAGAACCTGAATTCTATTGGGTCAATACTATTCTTGGTAATTTAAAGAGCTCTTTACGAAGTACATATTATGTTATTCGGCCCAAATTGGCTTAACGTTACTTATCCGAGTTTCAGTACCGATTTAATCGTCACTTTTATTTTGTGCGATCTCATTCCCAGTCTCATCTATGTGGCACGCAGAACGGCTCCAATGCCAGAAAAACTGCTGAAGAACGGCTTAGGATAGGGGGTAATTAGGAAAGTGTTTGTCCTAGGCAATTTGCACCTCTAGCCCGATAAGAAACCCTGCACTGAATTGACGGCTATTTTAGTGACGCTAGTTGCAATATTTTCAGCAATTGAAATATTCAGTGTTTAATTACTTATTATTGATACTTTATTTTACGTAGAGGAGTTTTAGTGAAAATCAATGTGATCGATTCTTATGCTGATTTCAAGGCATTGGAGGATAATTGGAATTCAGTGTATGTTACCGACCCTTTTGCTCAGTTCTTTATGTCCTGGACTTGGTTTTCACGCATCTTTGAGGAATATCCTAGTGAGTGGAGAGTGTTGGCCGCTAAGTCGCCTACTGACCCTGGCTCCTACGTTGGATTTTTCCCGATTAACTTAAAAACGATATGGAGTGAACGAAAAAATCAATTTAGAAACGAGTTACATCTTGCTGGCACTCTTTTTTGGTCTCAGTACACCGGTTTTGTCTGTGATCCTGAGTGGGATGAAATCGCAATTCCCAGTTTTGCCGAAAAAATTCAAGAACTCTACTGGTCCAGACTATCACTGAAGTATATTTATGCTTCTGACTCGCGCATATCGCAATTCACGAGTGCTTTCAATAAAGAGCATTTTAAAACAACACAGCACGAACGCTGGATTAATAAGGGCCAGACAAACAATCTAATATGTCCTTACATCGAATTACCTGACGACTACGACACCTATCTACAATCCTATTTAAGCACTAACACCAGACAAAAAATTAGGCGATACACTCGGAAGATAGAAGCATCAGATGAATTTTATTTCACAACTTCCAGTGCAGATACTGTTGCCCGGGATGTTGACATTTTGATTGGATTTTGGCTTGACAAATGGAGTGAATCCAAGGGTGATAAAAGTGCAGGATTGGCGCGTAAATTTCGACGAATACTGAATCATGGATTTAACGCTGATTCCCTTCACCTTCCGATTTTGTGGCATGGCAATACACCTCTCGCCGCAATAGCCAATTTTGTTGATTGGGAAAAAAGAAGTGTGTTTTTCTTTGTTACCGGACGTGATGAACAAAGGGAAGAGAAATGGATCGGGCTAATGCTCAATGCACACTGTATTCGTTGGGCTATTGAAAATCGAATGGAAATCTATGATTTCTGCCACGGAAATGAAGCTTATAAGTATTCGTATGGAGCAAAGGATCGTCTTCTCAAACATATAGTTGTTAGCCACAGACCTGGCGTTAACGTGAATGGAATATTAGACCCACAGTGCGTCGAAAGCGTAATGGAACAGACGATCAAATTTATAGAGTCTAACGAACTAGACAAAGCAAAAATTGCCTGCAAACAAATACGGGACGTCAGTCGTAGCAGGGTAAGCGCCAGCGAATAAGGGTATCTGGTGTTTCAACCTGCCCCTATTTCATATTCCACGGTAAAAGCGCATCGAGCGCATCATCCGTGTCCGCGGCAGTGATATTGCCGATCACCCATTGCATATAGGCGAGCGGTTAGAGTCCATTAGCACGGGCGCTCTCTATGAGCGAAAACATGCATGCGCTGGCCTTTGCACCTTCCGGTGAATCTGAGAATAACCATGCGCGCCGACCCAGAGCAAAAGGTCTGATGGCATTCTCAACCAACACATTACTGATACGTAGCTGACCATGTTCACAGTAACGCACCAGATGATCCCATTGGTTGATCAGGTAGTTGATCGCTATACGGGTCAACGAGCCAGGGGCTTGTCCCTACCAAATACTCTATCCGAATTCCTAACCGGTTCTACGATAATACATGAATTCTGATTATTCAACGTTTCAAGCGGCTCGCCGGTACTCGTGATGGAGACCGCCAATGTGCGGGAACGCAACTACTTCACCTTTGTCGGGTAATTCAACCGTTCTGAGGTTCGGACATTGCTTGGCCAACGATAGGTGTGTTCTTGCTCCGTGATAATAAGCAAAGTAGGACTCAAGCCGATTCCGCAAATGACGTTCATTCAATACAATGACATGATCGAGACATTCACGACGAATTGAGCCAATTAGTCGCTCGACATAGGGATTTTGCCACGGTGACCACACGCTGTCTTGATCTCTTCAATCCCAAGGCTTTTTACCCGCCTACAAAATACTTCAGCGTAAATACTATCCCGATCTCGCAATAAATAGCTACATGATTATCAAGGAATGTTCGCCAAGTTTGAGAAGAAGGCTTTTGATGATTGACCATATACTTAGCCACAGTAGATTGTGAAATCTCAATTCTTAACACGCGAAGCTCACCGTGTATACGAGGCGC
>JBLIIE010000264.1:0-4486 GCA_047634635.1 Granulosicoccus sp.
GAACCTGACCCTTTATAGCCACCGCAGTAAGCACCTCAAATGCAGCTGCTGAGCGATCGTCGTCAAACGATTCCATAATGTCGGTTGTTGTGTCCTTAAGCGTACGTAGTCTGCGTGAGCTGCAGCTTTGAGAGCCAGACATAGCTGATAACAAGTCCCGGTAGATAGTTCTTCAACGGCACGGGCTTTGTTGTTTTTGTTGATTGCGAAGAGTCGCTCATATCCTCGGTCGTTATCTCTGTGATATCAATTGTTGGGGGTGGTGTGTTACGGACATGAGTCTGCTGGTTTAGTTCGGCTAATTTATTCTGTGCCTGATGTAATCTGTTTGATACAGAGAGATCCTTTGAGAGTGGCCGTGCCATGGCGTCGAGTGGAGAATCACTGAGTAAACGCTGAATCCATCTAATTCGACTGTTATTCCAAGAGCACTCGCCTGGTCGGTGATTAAAGCATCACAATGTTCAAATTCGCTATTGAGCTCTTTTTGTTGATAGTCTCATTCGATAGCAGCGCACTCACTAGCAGCCAGCTTTTGAATAGCTTCTTTAGTGTTCAGGTACAATTTCTCCCCATCACTAAGGGGTGTCATTTTGTACTGTTTCTTTGTGCTGAAAAATTGTTCGTTGAGGTCAGTAAGTCTTGACTCTGCAATCTGACGGTTTTGAATCCTTTGTTAACGATGCTTAAATTTCCAACAGCTCGTTACCATGTGAAAACTTTTAGGGGGTAACGCGTTCTAGTCCGGAGAGCAGATCAGTTATGCTAGCAGCTGCAGTCGACTAATCTGCACGGCGCCGTTCTACTGGTATCTTCCAGGAGAGTACCTAGTGCTGAATTTCTCGACGCAAGCGATCGCAGCGGGGAATCCAGATGCAGGTCTGCAGAGTGTGATAATCGGACGATGTTTGCCATTGACCTAAAGGATAATGCGTCAACGGCAAGGACAGGGCGTATTTTTCACCCGAACGAGCCACAGTGATGGGAAAAATATTTATCACTACGTGAGTTTTCCCATGCCGAAAAGTCCTTTGTCTTTATTTTGTTCATCAACCGAAGTCTCAGGTTCTGAGTCATCAGGTTCCTCATCGATCATGAGAGAGAGTTCTATGCCTCCATTAGTAGGGCGCTGACTGCTGGCTTGGGAACGATTCTGGTCATTAGCAGCGGATCCTCCATTTCCCATTAACGTAGCCGAGGATTGACCTTTGGTGTTATCTGCAGTGACTCTGGTGCTTTGGGCATGCCTAATCTGCATCAATTTGGCTTTCGCTTTTTCTGCGGAGAGCATAGCCAGATTTATTTTTTCAGCTTCAGGAGACAGGGCTGCTGGGGGTCTCTCAGTGGTATTACCTGAATTTGGTGCATTGCTTTCCGAATCTTTAGACAAGGGCGTGCTGAGTTTGAATCTCAATCTAAGATTGTTCATGGAATCAGCGTTTTTTAAGGCCTCTTCCTCTGTGATTTTTCCGGATCGTGCAAGATCGAATAGCGAACTATCAAATGTTTTCATGCCTTGGTTTTCAGACTTTAACATCGCCTCCTTGATATCAGAGAGCTGATCTTTCATGATCATTTGTTTGATCGTGTGTGAGCCGAGAAGGATTTCGATGGCAGCACAACGTTTTCCGTCAACTGTCGTTACCAGACGTTGAGAAACTATTGCCCTAATGTTATTGCCGAGATCGTGCAGTAGCTGAGCTTTTCTTTCTTCCGGGAAAAAATTGATAATTCTATCGAGTGCCTGATTGGCATTGTTGGCGTGCAGAGTAGAAATTGCTAAATGACCGGTCTCTGCGAAAGCTACAGCATGCTCCATGGTTTCTCTGTCGCGTATCTCGCCTATCAGTATGACGTCGGGAGCTTGCCGAAGCGTGTTTTTCAGTGCTGCATGAAAACTCAGGGTGTCTACGCCGACCTCGCGTTGATTGACGATACATTTTTTGTGTGTATGCACATACTCCACAGGGTCTTCTATCGTGATTATATGTCCGCCTTTGAAAGCATTACGATGATCAATCAGTGCAGCTAGCGAAGTGGACTTCCCAGAACCGGTTCCACCAACAAATAATACCAGGCCGTTTTTTGCGGTAATGACATCTTTAAGTATCGCCGGTAACCCAAGATCATCAAAGCGTGGGATTTCCGTTTGAATATTCCTAGCGACCAGGGAAACTTCGTTTCTTTGTTTGAATATATTCAAACGGAATCGTCCAATGCCATCAGGAGCGATAGCCAAATTCATTTCCAGTTCGCGATCAAATTCGACGCACTGTTCTTCATTCATTATTTGTCGAGCTATTTTTTCCACTTCTCCACGTGCAAATGGCGTATCGCTCAGTGGGACCAGTTCGCCTGAAAATTTTGCACTTGGAGGCGCACCTGTAGATAGGTACAGGTCCGAGCCATCAAAATCTACTAGACGTTTTAGTAGCGCATTTATATCCATGTAAAAAGAGCCAGCTGAGCATATTATCAAGATTACTATCGGCCGACATACCTTCTTTTGTAGCTATATGAAACCATCTTTCAGGACATGTAACCCCTGTAATGGATTCTTAACGCACTTTTGTCATGGATAGATTCAGATACAAGCTTAATTAGGGTTGGCGTACGGTTATTTAGCGAGGAGTCCTGATGCTTGTTGGCACATTTTCCTTGGCATTTCGAATGGCAACAACGGTCACTCCCAACAGGGTCAGCAGGCCGCCTGCCACGATCTTTACCGTGAGCACATCGTCAATCAATATAACTCCGAATATGATGGCAAAAAGTGTTGATAGGGTGATAAACGGTGCAACATTGTTTATCGGATATCGCTGCAGCAGGTAATACAGCAACCCATGACCAATGATAGTCGCGCCCACGGCTGAATAGATAACCGTCCAATAGTCCGCGAGTGCGAAGCTGAGGATAAAGTCTAATGTAGGGGATTCGAACCACCACGTGATAATACTCATAGATGAGGTTGCGCATAGGGCTATCCAGGCTTGCAAGTTGAATACAGCAACGCCTTTGAGTTGTCTCATGAGGATGGTGGCAGCTGCCATAGAGAGAGAGGCTAGAGCCGTATAAAGCAATGCTAATGAGTGCTCTGGTCCTATCGGTTCAAACCCGATGATGATGACGCCACCGAACGATATGACAATAGCGAATATTCTTGGAAGACCAATTCTCTCCTTTAGAAAAAGGATGGCTAGTAGCGTTGCGAATGGGACCGTCAATTGAGCGGCAATAGCGACAGAGGAGAGAGATCCTGCTATGTGAACTCCGTAGAACATGAAGGCGTAGTGGCCGATTCCCATGCAGATCCCGATTGTGAAGATGCGTGTCATTTGGCCAGGGACCCACCTTAAAAATAGTGCCAGTAAGATCAATACCACGGAAAATCGAAATGATATGAATAGTAAGGGCCCAAAAGTTTGAGTGCCTTCCTTGCCTGCAATAAAGTTAAACCCCCACAGCGCGTTGACGCCGATGAGCAAGAGCAGGTGTAAGCGATTCAAGGTCTTATTGCCACGAGTGCAGGGCATGCAAGTATACTCGCCGAGTTGATTCAACGAGACGCTAGATTTCCCTGTGAACGAATTGTCGCTTCAGATTGCCAACATACTAGCTCCTGGGATGTTTCTCGCAATAGTGGGACTCACTTGGGCTAAAAAGGGCCCTGCGTTTCCATTGGATTTCGTCTCGACGTTAGTGCTTAACGTATCGATGCCTGCGCTACTGTTCCATACTTTAGCGACATCAGTGGTGCCGATTCTGGAACTTTGGCGTGTGGCCTTGGCAGCGTTCGTAGTTCATGTTGTCTTTAATGCTATTGCTGTAGTTGTGCTAAAAATTGCACGCAAGGATTGGCGGTTATGTATAACTTATGTTGTGGGCAATACGGGAAACCTGGGTCTTCCTGTGTGTTTTTTCGCTTTCGGTGAAGAAGGTCTTGCTTATGCTATGACGTTTTTCGCGGTACAGTGCATTTTGTTGTTTTCACTGGGAGATGCCATTCTTGCAGGAAGCGCAAGTGTTGGAAGAGTTTTGCGATCTCCCATTATTCATGCGATATGGATTGGTGTACTGATACGGTACTTAGGATGGCAGCCGCCTGAGATTTTGATGCAAAGCACTGAGTTGCTGGGGCAGATTGTTATCCCCCTAATGCTGATCACCTTAGGGGTGAGCTTGGCGGGCATGAGGGCAGCGAAATTGCACATGACGGTATTATGGTCATTGATAAGAACCGGCTTGGCTGTGGCTGTCGGATTTGGCGTGGCTGAATTGATGGGTCTTGAAGGTGTTGCCCGAGGTGTGCTGATCATTGAAACCGTTGTACCGGTAGCGGTGTTCAATTATCTTTTGGCTGTAAAACACGGAAGAGATTCTAGCGAAGTATCGGGACTTATATTGGTTACACACATAGGGGCAATATTTTATTTGCCGATAGTATTGAGCGTTTTGCTATAACGGACGGAGCGGCCACTTTGGCCGC
>JBLIIE010000265.1:0-4440 GCA_047634635.1 Granulosicoccus sp.
CTGCGGAGTCATATCGCGCTGATCCGCCAATGACATCAATTGCTCAAACTCGGAATACTTCTCAATAACCGGCAGCACCTGCTGCCCCAGCACTTGCGCATTAAGTATAAGACTCAGCATTGTTCGATCTTTCACACCGTTGCATAGCAACAGATGCACATCACCCACAAGTGGCAAGGCTGCGATCAGTTCAGCGCGGGAACCGCACTCTAGTCCAAGATTAAATTCTTTACCTGCTTCTAGCACCTCAGCCACTACTTCGTGCAATTGGTTGACTTTGATTGGGTAGATACTTCGGTACTCACCGTCGTACGACGCTTCAGCGATGGCATCATGGAACTTGCGATTCAAACGACGAACGCGTGAGCTAATGATATCTTGAAAGCGAATCAAAAGCGGCAATGTAGAACCTTCTGCCAACGCTGCCGCAATCACATCCGTCACGTCGATGCTCAGCTCTCCTTCGCTTACCGGTTTGACGGCGACATGGCCTTTCTCGTTGACAGAGAAAAAACCATCACTCCAAACATCCATCGCATACAATTCCTGGGCATCACTTGGGCTCCAGGTTCTACTCACTACAGTGTTGCTTGTGCTGTCAGTCAATTTAAGACTCCTGTATTTCCTCTGCTTGATTCGGCATACAAACACAACAATTCAATTGAAATTTGTGCTGCTGCTAGCGCGGTGATTTCCGCATGATCGTAGGAAGGGGCCACTTCTACCACATCCATGCCTACTAAATTTATACCGGTTAGGCCACGGATGATGTTTAGAGCCTGAAAGGATGATAAACCACCAGGAACAGGGGTGCCGGTACCAGGCGCAAAGGCAGGATCCAGACAATCGATATCGAAGGTCAGGTAGACCGGTGTTGTGCCGACTCTTTCTTTAATCTGTTGTAACACCTCAGAGGCTGGCCGAGTGTGAACATCGGCAGCAGACAGTATCTCATAACCCAGAGTATCCTCATTAGTGGTACGTATACCGATCTGTACCGAACTCTCGGGTCGAACTAGACCTTCTTTGGCAGCCTTGTAAAACATAGTGCCATGATTAACTCCTGCACCGGAAGACGGCCAGGTATCTGTGTGCGCATCAAAATGAATCAGGCTCAGTGGGCCATGAACTTTTGCATGGGCACAAATGCTCGGATAGGAAATAAAATGATCTCCACCCAGTAACAAGGCGGCGGCACCGCTTTGTAAAATTTGCGCAACATGAGCCTCTATATGATCAACACTACACAGCCCAGAGCCCGAAGGAATTTCGCAATCCCCGTAGTCAACAATCGCCAGTTCTGCCATGGGGTCCCTAGTCCATGGCCATGGACGTTCCCATGCCAAAGAGAGAGACGCAGCACGGATCGCTCTGGGTCCGAGTCGCGCTCCGGGTCGATTAGTAGTTGCGACATCCAGAGGAATGCCGGTTACTGCCACATCAATTCCGGTTAGATCGCGCTGATAAGGGGCACGGAAAAAACTGGTCGCACCGGCAAAACTGTGCGACTGAACGAGCCCTTGTTTTGGCCTACCGGTGAACGCATGGTCCCAATCACTCATTATACTTGCTCCTTTTCTCCGGCGCGTTACTCGCTAAAAATGTGTAGTGCATTAGCAAAACTGGCTCGCCCGATAGTTAATAGCCGTCTTAGGCGTTCTCTTAGACAACATCTTACTATTTTATTAGTGCCCCTTCTTTCCCAATTGCATCCACTAAATCACATGAAACTCAATCGGATAAAACAATACCAGTCCAACCGAATTAGCAAGAGCAATATCAGTAAAGATCACCGTAAGACTGTAGTCGCCAGCCTCGTTGCTAGAATCCACAGTAACGGTAAAGTTATTCGTCTCAGTACTGTAATTGAGCGTGCCACTATAGGATTTTTCGACACCTATCCGCTGATCAGTCCCTTCGCTCATTTCAAACGGAAATGAACCTGGCCCCAGAAATGAAAAACTTGCCGCTCCCGTCACGATCACACGCTCCCCCATTCTTCGCTCACGAATCGAGTCGAAACTGAACCCCAAGTCGAGCCGCGAGGAATCGGTTCTCGACCCAATGTCGTAGCGAAGGCTGGTGTCAGTGCCTCCTTCAGAGTATGGGAAGAATTAGCCACATTTCTGCTTCATCAGCCAAGTACATGATCCCTCTGAAAATGAGTTTAGCTTCAGTTCCCGATAGAAATCTGGTGGTTTTTGACGAACTAACGAACTGGATCGTACTGATAATCTCGCATTTTTTGCCATTTCGGGCCGCCAGATCGAGTTAGATTCCACCAGCGTTAGCAGATGTCAGAATAGCTGGATCGAGTGATCGAAAAGACCGGGCGGCGTTCCGCCTTGCCACCACACCTGCATGCAATGAGAAACCTGCCTGCTTGCTGACCAGTTCGCTTGCCTTCATCCGACTCTCGCGATGGCACAGCCTGTAAGGTCAGGGCTTTCTTCCTCTGATTCGGCCCAAAGGCCAACCGATAGGTGCGGTCCGACGCAGCGGTAGATGCAACGATGATCCCGTGCAGGGCATCATCTTCATCTGGCACAAGGTCGAGGTACGCGGACTCGACATCCCGATAGAGATACCCTGCTCGCTCAAGGTAACGGGATACCCGTTTGGCGATCGTCTAAGTGATCCTTTCAAGATCTTCAGGCGTCGGTGGCTTCACTGGCCAGAAGTAACCGTTCGCATCATAGACACCATTCAGACACAGCATGTGAAAGTGTAAATCAATGGGCCGCATGCGGATTGAGCGCAGAACCGAATCTCTGAATGAGTGTAATCGCCCCACTTTGAGCCCTTGACTTCACCTTTTTGCCTGACCGCTTAATCAGGAATGTACTGATCACCCGATGTACGGGGACGCCTAGTCGATGCTAAGTACGCGACTCGTGACCTTTGGATTGGTTGCGAAAAGGTAGCGCAACGGGAACGGCACACTCAGCACCCATTGTCGAATCGGTTTCTTCAGCAAAACCTCATCAACCAAATGAGAAGCGCTATCAGCCATTCGCCTTGCGCCACAGGACGGACTGGGCGTCCCCGACAGAAACCACGTCTCTTGCAACTGAACGCCACCAGTTTCTCATGGTGGCAGGAGTCACATCGAACACGCAAAAAGCCGTGCTCAAGACGACCGCACTTCACGTATTCCTCGAACACCCTGACAACATAACCGGGCAAGCCCCTGCCGTCCGCCGCCAACCTTTTCTGGAACAGGGCCAGTGCTCTTTTACCAATTGATAAAGCAGCGTGTTCTCTGGCTGATGTCGCTGGTACTGAAATGGGCCAACGGGCCAGAAGTCGTCCTGGAACGCATTGGATGGCAAGGTCGAGAGTCACTATGTAGTTGTGACAAACAGCCTTACCCTTCAACGACCACCGCAGTATCCGCATTCGCGGTATAGGTGTGGGAGCTTTTCCATGAATCTCTGTGCGAATACAGCCAAACTCCATGCGGGACACAGTTGTGCACAGTGCTGCATAGTTGGCAACGGACGCACCGGTAAGTTGTTGATTTAATCATAGTGAAGTTCAGATTTTCGTCTTGAAAATCTCTGTGTCGGTGGTCTAGGCGACATATAGGCGGGGCAGGGGTGACGTTAATCTGTTTCTCCAGGCGTGACCTGTGCGAAACCTTAATCAGGCTGCCACTAGCAATTGATACCTAGCACCACGATGAGAATCCAAAGGGTATTGCTCGATCAAAACGATATCTTTGCTAGTGGGAATTTTGATCGCCATCGCTTTGGGCATTTTTTGATTAAGAGACGAATGAACTCGATCACCTCTTGCTTCCAATTGTACAATTGCACAGACAGTCATTTTAAATCAATTACAGGCGAGTATTTTTCAGCGCCAGATTCAAAAGGCCATTCAATGATCATCAACCTCTAATTCCTTCAAAATTTTGAGGTTACAATCGGGACAGATACCATGACTAAACTCTGCCGCTGAATGGTTCGATATATATGTTTCGAGATGACTCCAAGCACCAACACCATCTCGAATACTATGGCAATAAGAACAAATCGGGATGATACCCTGCAAGGAGGAAATCTCTTTGAGAGCAGCTTGCAAGTCTACGTTTGACTGGCCTAATTTTTTGTTTGCGACTGTGAGTTGTTCATATCTTTGCTCAGAGATAGTTAGCACATTGAAGAGCTTCTCGTTAAATTTAAAAAGTGATACTGAAAGGGCAATACTTGCAAATGCCCAAGCGAATAAGGCTATATTCCACGATGCGGGAGCGACAACATAGTCGGCAATATTAATTTGACCGGAGTTGTCACCGGTCGTTGTCAACCAGCCGATAAGTACAGCACCGGAGAAACCAACGAGCAATGATGCAATACCAATCTTTTTGCCAAAAAGTAGAACCGCTAATGGACCTGCCACAACAAAAAAAGCAATACCAGGCGCGACAAGACCGAATTG
>JBLIIE010000266.1:0-4390 GCA_047634635.1 Granulosicoccus sp.
CCAAAGGTTTTTCGCAAATAGCGTCAGCCCCAGATCGAAGGGCAAAGCGCATATGTGAATCATGCAGGTAGTTGGGTGAACAGATAGACATATAGTCTATTGGATTGCCGTTACGACGCAACAAATCGACGTGTCGATCGAATCGCTCAAACTCAGTGAAGTAATCAGCATTAGGGAAATAGCTATCTATAATGCCAACAGAGTCGTTCTTGTCCATCGCAGCAACTAGTTGATTGCCCGTATCCTTCACGGCTTTCATATGGCGCGGTGCGATATATCCAGCGGCCCCAATAATTGCAAAACTTTTCATTTTCTACCTACTCAATATGCACAGGTTCTAGAGCCTAGAGGGACGCCAACGTGACTCAATCACCTCAAAACACCAAATTAAGTTAAAATTTTAGCGTAAACCAGCTGGCTTAGAGCGTGAAATACAGCGGTATTTAGACCGGTTAGTTTAAGACACTAGCGCGAAATGCCAACCAATTCTCTTCCTTCAGCCGAAGGCCTGCACGCCAGCACTATCCGCTACTTTCAAGCTCACATTATATCTGGATAATCGTCGACAACAACCATCAAATGTTGCCAGTTTCGACACAAACTGATGATTCTCGATGGCTGACCTGTGACACGAAATATTCCGCCTCCAAGTTTAGCGATCCAGATAAAAGATGGGCTAATGGAACGTAGGCCTTTGGGTCTCGTTATTGTCTTTATTAATTTACCGCATATGGTTTCCCACTCAACACCTGACAACTCTCAAATACAATTAATATCACCATATCTAGACTAGTAAATCTCATATTTATTAGCAAAAACAACGACCAACACCTGCAGCTATAACCCAGAATTTTACTCAGCGAGAAATCCAATACATAAACGTTCGAGGATCTTGACGCATCGTTATTGGGGAATATCACACCTGATGAAATCGACCGTCAACACGTAGCCTCTCCCTACACCATAGCGCTGTCACATCGCATTAGGTTCTTGGGCAAGGGGGATGTGCGCAGTTTTTCGCTTAGGTCTACGACTCAGAATTATCGACTCATTGAGTCGATCCAATGCATCACAGGTTCTTGTAATTTCATCGTCCGTTAACGTGGGGTGGCACAAGAACATGAGGCTTGTTTCTCCCAATGCACGCGCACCAGGCAATGGCTCTTTAGGGCGAAAATCTGAATTGTCAAACGCCCGTTCCAGGTATACCTCAGAACAACTACCACTATAGGCAGGGATGCCCTCCTCAAGCAGTTTGTTGATTATAGTGTCTCGAACCCACCCGGCCGGGAGCCGGTCCGGCTTAACAAATACGTAGGCTTTGTAAACGCCATGGTCAATATCAGCAGGAATTTGAGGCACTCTTAGCCAATCAAACTGTTGGCATGTCTCCCAAATGCGCCCGGAGTGACGCAATCGAGTCTGATGCCACTCGGGCAGCAAACGTAACTGAATACGACCAATCGCACTTTGCATCTCGGTCATGCGCCAGTTGGTTCCGAAGGATTCGTGCACCCAACGAAAACCGGGTGGATGTTTTCGATTGCATACAGCGTCCCAGGATTTTCCGTGATCCTTGTAAGACCACATTTTTGACCACAAATCCTTTGAGTTTGTAGTAACCATGCCGCCTTCACCACCAGTGGTCATAATTTTATCTTGACAAAACGACCACGCACCCACGTCGCCGAAGCTTCCCACCGAACGTCCTTTGTACATCGCACCATGCGCCTGAGCACAATCCTCAATCACGCGAAGCCCATGCTCCTGTGCATACCGCATGATGGCATTCATATCGGCAGGCATACCCCCCAGATGGACTACCACGATAGTGGTTGTTTTTGGGGTGAGAACTGCTGCAATGGATTCAACGGTAATATTCTGGGTATCTAGATCAACATCGGCAAATACTGGGCGGCCACCGGCGTTCACCACGCTGGACACTGAGGCGATAAACGTTCTCGGCGTCACAATGACATCGTCACCGGCTTTTATGCAAAATTTAAGAGCGAGATCCAGTGCAACTGTGCCATTGGCCAGCGCGATCGCATGCTTGCTCCCGGTTGCAGTGGCAAATTCCTTTTCGAATTCACGCGTCTCGCTACCCGTCCAATAATTGACGCGGCCTGATTGCAACACTTTCGAAACAGCATCCACTTCCGCCTTTGAGAAGCTGGGCCATGGACTAAAATCAGTACCTAGCATCTAGCAGAACCTCACACAAACACTGCTCATATCAATATACCTCCAATTGGAACTTTTCTGCGCCAGATTCACCAATGCCTACCTCTGAGTAGCTTTCAGCCGATTTCGTCAGGGCTGGGTGACTAATCAAGTCCAAGAGCTTACCCTTAAGCTGCGCAGGCGATAAACCAACAGGCAGCGCCTTTAATTCATTCAACATAGGCTCTAACTGCGCCCATTCCAAGTAGCACTCGTTAGCCATCAACACTTTGGGAACCAGAGTTTCCTCAATATTCCCATCGATGAACAATTCTTCATACATTTTTTCACCAGGGCGCAAACCGATCACCTTGATTTGCACATCAGCAGCCTGACCACCTGCCATTTCCGTTCGCCTTCGATGAAGGCGGATCATCGTTTCGGCCAAATTTCGAATAGCTACTGGCTCTCCCATATCCAACACAAACACTTCACCACCTCTTGCAATTGCACTTGCCTGCAAGACCAGCTGAGACGCCTCGGGAATAGTCATGAAATATCGCGTTATATCAGAGTGAGTGATGGTGACTGGTCCACCTTCCTTTATCTGCTTACGGAACTTTGGAACCACTGATCCACTAGAACCCAAGACATTGCCAAACCGAACCATTGATATCGTGGTCTCATGGTTAAGCTGCGCTTTTGCCTGCAATATTAACTCTGCAACACGCTTAGATGCCCCCATAGCATTAGTGGGGCGCACCGCCTTGTCAGTCGAGATCAGCATAAAGGTGCGAACACGGGCCTCGATGGCTGACTCGACCATATTAAGGGTGCCCAGTACATTAACGTCAATCGCCTGTCCCGGAAACCTCTCTACTATAGGCACGTGCTTGTAGGCTGCAGCGTGGTAAATAGCATCAACAGGATAATTTTCAAGTAATTGACGGATGCGAGCTCGATCGTTTACTGAGCACAAAACTGGCACAAATTGCATCGCTACCAAAGACGGCTCCCCCGCAACAATTTGATCAATTTCTTCCGTAATCGCGTACAGATTGGCCTCACAGTTGTCAACAACCACCAAAGTGGTCGGTGATAATTTCACTATCTGCCGACATAGTTCGGACCCGATAGAGCCACCGCCACCAGTTACAAGCACACAGCGCCCTCTGACGCATTGTTTCAAAAGCGTTGGATCGGGCAGGACCTCGGCGCGCCCCAAAATGTCGGCAATGGAAATATCCCGAAATTCATTAACATTTGATTGGCCTGAAACCAACTCAGCAATACCCGGCAACGTCTTGAAAGGGATCCCCAGCGATTCCGCGCGTCGAAACACAAACTCATACTGACTGGAATCAAGCGATGGGATCGCAATAACAACTTGACTGACCTCAAAACGCGCTAAATTGTCGCCCAGAACTGCTTGTTCACTGTAAAAAACAGGTAATCCCATAACCATACTGTTTTTAAGAGACTTCTCATCATCAATAAAACAAACGGGTCGGTAGTCCATAGACGATTCCAGTGATGCAGCTAATTGCACCCCGGCACTACCAGCGCCATATATCGCTATCGGCATGCCACGCTTGCTAGAATCGAAAAAACCACGCCAAGCCATTCTTACCAGACAAGTTGATGAAAAAAGAATTAACGCATAGATGATGAACAATGAGCGTGGGTTGGCACTGACTGGAGGAAAGAGATAAAGCAACGCCAGCAACGTGACCGAGGATACCAAAGACGCTTTAGCAAGTTGAATGAACAAATTTACGTTTGATGAACGTACTATCCAGTGATAGACACCAAACCCTGCGAATGAGAGAGCACCAATGGGGGGAAGCAAAACAAACAGATGCCATGTGTGCTGAATATCTGTAAAACCAGTACCCAGCCGCAAGCTGAATGCCGCCCACAGCGACAGCATAATTATTGAAGAATCGACAATAATACCAAATACCTGCTTGCGGCCACGGCCTGTTGCTGACAGGTTCCTGATCACAGCATTCAGCGTGGCCGAAGCGACCAGACCTGATTGTCGAGACTTCTTATTGTTTGCAAGCATCAGACATCCACCCTAGAAAGGCATCGCATATTACAGCTGGTATTAATATTTCTTGCTGTCCACGCCGACATTACAACTCCTCAATACAGTTTAACCCCTAGTCAACACGGTAAAACGACAGCTATTTTTTAAAAGCGATCGTCAGTGTTTACTCAAGTG
>JBLIIE010000267.1:0-4312 GCA_047634635.1 Granulosicoccus sp.
GAGCTGGCCTGCACCCTATTGTGGTTGCCAACCCAGATATTCAGGAGAACTGGAACTCAATGGTAATTCAACCCTGCCTGCGCCTCTGCTAGATCGATAGATACTGCTAATAAGCTCAAGAGAAACACGGGCATCGGCTAATGTTACAGGCAGCTCAGATCCCCCTGTAAATGCGTCATAAGCTAACTCGAACTGCCGTTCGAAACCTTCTGAATGGTATTCATGTCCGTTTACAACATCGTCAATTCCAGCTTGTACAACTGAATTTCTAGCCTCAAACGTCCAAGGGCTGGTTGCCGGGTTGTAAGGTGTCAAAGAACTTTGAGCTGTAAGATTCGAAAAACAAAAACGAAGGCGAGATTGATCTGACGCGGAGCCTAGTGTCACCGACGACGTCACTAGCGCCCCGCTGTCCATGCCAAATATGATTCCGGCACAATCATCGACTTCAATAGAATTTACGCGTGTTGCCAGTGTCGCCTGTATATGCGCAACACTGCCTAACGTGTGCACAAGAATATCGTGAGCATGGATAGCATGACTAACAACTGCACCGCCCAGCTCTGAAGCCCACTTACCTCTCCACGGAACTGCATAGTAGTTAGCGTCTCGATTCCAGTGTGTTTCTATTGTTGCCGTGAATGCTGTACCTGCCACATCCTGTTCAATAAGTTTGCGAAGCAAACTGAGACCATTACCAAATCGGTACTGAAAAACTGGCATTATTTTTATCGATGCTAATTTCGCTAGCACTATAATTTCATCAATATCAGATAAGGACGGCACAAGAGGTTTTTCACAGATCACCTGTTTGCCAGCAGCAGCCGCTTGTACGATGGCTTCTTTATGCAACTGTGGTGGCAAACAAATATCAACAATATCCACGTCGTCACGATTCAATGCATCCACATAAGATGTCACATAGGCCGATTTGGCTTTATCGACAAGCGGTTTTGCACGTAATCTGTCTGGATCTGCAACACAGGAAATCTGATACAAGTGTGGCAGGGCTAAATAAGCGTCTAAGTGCTCAGCACCAATTCCAGCGCCACAGATTGCGACTCGCAGTTGTTTCACTAATTCACTCCCATCATATCAACGACACACATGCCTTTTCGATGATCCAGATAACACAACATGTTCTGCACCTATACCCCAAAATCAGCAAGTATAGGGGGGAAATCATGGTTAGTAGTGTTACTTGACTCACCCTCTTTGTATACTTATTGAACGTAACATGTAGAAAAGAATACTGTGGACATTGCTACACTCAATATTCGCCCAAAGGACATACACAATGCGATACATACCGTTGATGCTAGTTATACTGGCCATACCTCTGGGTGCGTACCTAAGCTCATTTAATTCATTTTTGGGTGGATTTCTACTCGGCAGTGCAATTTTAGGGTCTCTAGTAGGATTATATGATTTACGACAAAACCGTCGTGCAGTATTAAAAAATTACCCACTAATTGCGCGCCTGCGATTTGTCTTTGAACACATCCGCC
Organism: Granulosicoccus sp.; assembly: GCA_047634635.1. Taxonomy (GTDB): domain Bacteria; phylum Pseudomonadota; class Gammaproteobacteria; order Granulosicoccales; family Granulosicoccaceae; genus Granulosicoccus. Next base: position 1,509 of record JBLIIE010000267.1, read on the forward strand.
CCGAAATACGCCAGTACTTCCTCGAAAGCGATCACGAAGAAGTGCCCTTCTCTCGAGAGCAACGGGCCTTGGTGTATCGGCGGGCAAAGAATATCGAAGGACTACGCCCTTTTGGAACGCTTAAAAATGTTCAGCAAGTCGGGCACGAGTGGATCAACCACTCAATGGCACCAAGTCACATCAAGAATCACAATTTCAGAATCGCCATCGGTACCAGCACTTGTAGTCAGCCCTACAACAGCTCTCTTTTAAATATTTCTGGAATGTCGTTCGGGGCTTTGTCTGCACCTGCAATCGAATCCCTCAATCGAGGTGCGCAACATGGTAATTTTGCACACACCACGGGAGAGGGGTCTATTTCTGAATTTCATGAGATTCACGGAGGCGATCTAATCTGGCAAATTGGCAGCGGATATTTTGGTTGTCGTAACGATTCGGGAAATTTTGATGAGAAAAAATTTGTAGAAGTTTCATCTAAAACTAGCGTGCGAATGATTGAAATAAAACTCTCTCAAGGTGCAAAACCTGGACATGGTGGAATTTTACCAGCCTCAAAAGTTACGCCTGCAATCGCAAAAGCTCGAGGCGTTCCAGTAGGTGTGGAATGTGTTAGTCCAGCATCTCATAGCGCTTTTTCAACCCCACTTGGGTTGATGTCCTTCATCGTCAAGCTTCGAGAGCTTTCAGGAGGTAAGCCAGTAGGTATAAAACTCTGTGTAGGTCATCCCTGGGAGTTTTTTGCAATCGCTAAAGCAATGAAGGAGACCAATACATGGCCTGATTTCATCACTGTGGATGGGTCAGAAGGTGGAACAGGTGCGGCACCGGTTGAGTTCGCTGATCACATTGGCGCACCGCTGCGTGAAGGACTTATGCTCGTTCATAACACACTGATGGGATTGGGACTACGTGACAAAGTTCGTGTCATCGCATCCGGCAAATTAGTTAGTGCATTTGATATCGCAAGAGTTCTGGCACTAGGCGCTGACGCTTGCAATATAGCCCGCGGTTTCATGTTTGCAATAGGTTGTATCCAGGCTCAAACATGTCACACAGGTAAATGTCCCACTGGCGTCACCTCACAAGATCCAAGGCGTTACAAAGCGTTGGACGTCAACGATAAGTACATGCGTGTGTCGCAATTCCACGGTAATACCATGGACGCCTTGAGGCACACTACTGAAGCGTGTGGATTGACTCACCCTGAACAATTTACGGCTCATCACTTGATGATCAGGATTAACAGTCGTGAGGTGAGATCAGCGGCCAGTCAATACGAATGGGTGGGTAAAAATGAAATACTTGATGCAAGCATTAAACACCCCGCGTTCGCCAAATTCTGGGGCATGGCTCGCACAGATTCCTTCGCAGCAATAAACACATCCGATATGTTACCTGTGTAAATTTCTGCTAAGAGCTAGCCAACTACCCGTAGCATCAATGATGTCTTCAGCAATAAGTTCCTAAGACTTCATGCTTTTGACATGCTCAGCAATAAGTTCTTTATACAGACCTTGAATCCGTGTGGTGACTGGGAGTGCTCCACCACCAATCGGTTTACCATCAATCTGAGCTACAGGCGTTTGCGCGCCGAAAGTTCCTGTCAGAAACGCCTCATCAGCGGACACGGCATCCACCAGCGAATAATTACGTTCGAACACCGGAATATTATTTCCTCGGCAGACATTTATAACCTTTTGGCGAGTCACACCATTCATGCAGTAGTCACCCGTTGATGTCCACACTTCGCCTTTTCTTACAATAAAGAAGTTGCAGGCATTGGTCGTATTCACAAATCCATGAGGATCAAGCATCAAACCTTCGTCAGCTCCTGCTTGTTCGGCCTGAAGACAAGCGAGGACGCAATTCAGTTTTGAATGAGAATTGTATTTGGCATCTTGGGACATTGGCAAACCACGAACCTGAGGCACTGTCGCTAGTCTGATACCTTGTCCTTGCAAACCAGGTGATGGCTTTGAGTGCTCCATAATGATGACAACAGTGGGACCTGATCTAGACAAGGCTGGATGCTGAAAAGGCTTGTCCTTAATGCCTCGAGTAACCATTAACCTGCAGTGAACATCTGTGTGCATATTATTAGCAGCTGCCGTATCTGCCAAAGCTCGTCGAATGCCGTCGCGATCCATTCCTATATCCAGAGAGACCGCCTTACAACTGTTGAACAATCGATCCATATGTTCATCAAAAAAAACCCACACTCCGTCGTATAACCGCATACCTTCCCACATGCCGTCACCGAGCATGAAACCGCTGTCGTAGACGGAAACCGTAGCCTGATCTCGCGGTTTTAACTCACCATTGATATAGATCAGGATGGAGCGGTTACGCTCGTCATCCACTGCATCGTGGGTACTGATTTCGTGAGAGTCCGACTGTGACATTGCAAACACACCTATCTATGCGAGAAGCAACTGGCCAATCCAGCTGTAAACGCCCCTAGTCTATCGCAGTCCCAATTTTTTGGTCTGGTCTGGACCTTCATCCAGCACTAATCCCAACCTGCAACATAGCGATTACCCTATAGTGAAGCATTCGATTTCCCTTCCAACGGATTTTATGGATCAACTCACTGGCGGTCAACTCCTGGTAAAAGCTCTGGAGACGCACGGCACTGAACGCGTATTTTGTGTTCCAGGCGAGAGCTACTTACCCGTTCTTGACGCACTGTACGACAGCAATATTCAGAATACGGTCTGTAGGCACGAAGGTGGAGCTGCAATGATGGCCGAGGCCTGGGGAAAGCTCACGGGCAAACCAGGCATTTGTTTTGTCACAAGGGGTCC
>JBLIIE010000268.1:0-4253 GCA_047634635.1 Granulosicoccus sp.
CGACTCTAGAGGGAGTTCCTATCATTAATGGTTCTGAAGGTTAAATTGATTCGAGGAGTAGTCACTTTTTTGGTAGGCGGAAGTCTGTGCAACCAGTGTTTCTGTGTTTCACCTTTCATTACCAATAAACTGCCGTGCCGCAATAATAGTGAAACGGTTTTTTGATTTGATTTATGTTTAAAAGAAAACCATCGTTCTGCGCCAAAACTTAACGAGCCAATCACTCCGTTCTTCTGCAGATCCTTTTCACCATCGCTGTGCCAGGCCATTCCTTCCTCGCCACTGTGGTACAAATTAAGCAAACAGGAGTTAAAGTGACTGTTGGTTCTTTCTTCAACAATTTTTTTGAGTACCGAAAGCTCATCAATCCAGGGCAAAGCCAACTTTGTGGCGTTTGAATAAGTATAGCTAAATGGTTTGTCGCCATACCAAGCTACTTTGCGTTTAGTAACAATATGTTTTCCAAAAACGTTGGATTCATCACTTTTCCATTCAATCTTACTGAGCAGGCTATCAAAGTAGTTGTTTGCTTGTTGAAAAGGGATCAGCAAACCATGATATTCCACTGCACCGTCGTCATTGATGACATTAATGGGCGTCTCTTCCGGCCCGTCAAACAGGTCCATATTTTGCAATCTAGTGTACCCCTTTAATACTTGTCATCTAGTATCATATTCTTTCAGTGTTTTTCCTTCGTCTCCGTTGGCGCGTCACGCCGATGTGCTACAGTATTTGGTGTAACTTCGGGGCGCATTTTGAAATCAGCTCCGAAGTCGGCCGTATTGTGAAACGCCATTGGCGTGGTAGTTGCTGCACTGAGCAACCGACTTGCGTACTCTTGGTGATATTGCTCACATCTTTCGTCACCGACGCGCACCGGGGCCCAACCCACAAAGGGCGGCAATACTTGGAGCCCAGTATAGTGCAGCATGCCATGATGAATGTGCCATAACGCAGCATCCATATCACCTAGGAGTCCGTCAGGCTGAAACATTTCATCAAACCCGCCCGTGGACGTGCATACCATCGCCCGCTTTCCAGATAGGCCTCCTGTTTCGAAGCGTTTCCCAGCGCCATAAACAACTGTGTTCAAAAATACCCGGTCGATCCACCCCTTCATGATCGCAGGCATCGAAAACCAGTAGAGCGGAAATTGAAAAATGAGGTTGTCACACCAGGCAAGCCATTCAAGCTCGGTAGCTATATCGGCGGCTAATGTGTTCTGTTCAACCGCAAACTTCTGCTCACGGTCATATTGCAGGCGCTCGGGAAATCGACGGGTCTCGAAATCGGCCTTCGACGCCACGGGATTGAAATTCATTGCATATAGATCAGACACATGAACTTCATGACCTGCACTTTCTAACGCGCTGACGCTGTGCTTAAGCAATGAGCTTTGAAAGCTATGCGCATTTTCCGGATGTGCAAAAACTATAAAATACTTCATTTAAAAATGCTCAAATTGCGATGATTATAACGGTTTTTTGCAGCAAACGCTTTGTAATAGCGAAGAGAACAGAGAGGCCGAGAGAGGGCGAAGAGAAGGTGGGAGGTGTGGCAACATTAAGATAGTCTGTTGATAGCAAAATAATCCCACCCACATGTTGGGGGATATGTGGGTGGGACTATATTTCTTCAATGACTTATAGGGGGGGGATAATCCACTGAATTCTTTCCAATTCGCCACAATACGATGCAGCTATACAATAAGATACCCAAGAGTCGGGAAAGTTCAGTTGTTCTGGAAAAATCTACAAATACTCTCCTAATCCTGCGAGATCTCCGTGGGCGGCAGTACTGATGCATAGAAGGTTGAGATTTATTCGGTAACGTTCAGAGAGTCGAGATCCATGCTGGGATTATTCCAAAAAAATGGAAGGGTCCATATGGGCCATTTTGCTGGATGATCCTCTGCCTACGGACCCAGCGCTTTTCTCTTGATAGTCACTATGGTCATACCGACGTTACAGCTGTTTTTGATCTGGTGGATTACCACCCAGATGAACGATGGTGTGATATCGATTCTAGCCATCGTAGAGGCTATACCGCGGGTACTGATATAGCTGACGTATAGCCAGGTACGCACTGATTGGAGATGCCACAGTGCGACACAGCAGGGAAACTGTTAAGCATCTTTTTGATGCAAAAACGTATTAACTAGGATATTTTTAGATCCTCGGGGAATATTGACTTAGGTACACGCCCACCAGTAACCGCGCTTTAAATTTTCACTATTCTAAATCGAATCAGGTGAGCAATATGAATGACAAGTCAGGCACGCAAAGTCGGGGCGGTGTTGCCAAAGAGGACCCTCGTATCGACGAACTTCGTCGTCATCTTGAAACCCACAATGGCATCAAAGGACTCGAGATTCTTCAAACAAAAGACGTAGATCACGCTGTTGAGCTTTTTCGCAGGGACGGCTTTGTCGCGGTTGGCGGAGTTTTGAACGAGGAGCAGATAGACTTTTTGGCGAAGGGTTGTACGGAAGTCATCGATGAAATTGTGGCTCTGGATGGCAACCATGCTGGAAATCGTGGTTCCCATCGCTATTCTTTTGGCGGATCGAGTTTGACGCGCAGTCAATTACATCGACCCGAGTGGCAAATGATGCTTGATATACCCGTAGTAACGGAGTTGCTGGCCAGATTATTCGGTTCGCCCAACTATTCGTTACGGGCGGCGAGCGGTGATTTTTGTATACCGGGCGCGGTGGACTACCAGCCACTTCACTCAGATGTACGGGACTGGCTAGACGACAAAAAGACACCATTTAGTTCTTTTTATGATCCCTCAGGCCAGATTACGATTCGGGATCTGCCGAGCCCTTATATCTGTGTTAATTTCCTGCCGCAGGATGTGACGCGACTGAATGGTCCGACTCGGCAAATTCCTGGTACGCAGAAGTCTCGTATTCATATCCCAAATCTCAAGGATGAGCCCGAATGGATGAGACTGAGTACCGTGTGCCCAGTGCCCGCGGGCAGCATTATGATTCGCGATGTGCGAGCCTGGCATGGCGGCACGCCGAATGTTTCTGACAAGACCAGGGCTATACCAAATCTTGAGTTTTATGCGCCTTGGTTTAGAGAGCCGATGGTGCCCGGTATCAGCTATCAGGACTTTAAAAGGTTGTCTGAAAACGCCCAGAAGCTCGCCAAATATTGCGTCGCAGATTCAAGTGTACACCTGGAAACAGGCCCCACTATGCGGGCTCCTTGAAGTAAACAGCAGGAACTATCCTATGCAATACCGTCAGTTAGGACGATCAGGCCTCAGAGTGAGTAACATTTGCCTTGGCACGATGAACTTCGGGCCACGCACGACGGAAGAGGTATCATTTAAGATATTAAACGAAGCATTGTCAGCCGGTATCAATTTCGTTGATACGGCTAATCAATATGGGGGTGATCTTGGGGTTGGCACTACCGAATCCATTTTGGGTAAATGGCTCGCAGAAGATACATCGCGTCGGCAGCGGCTGATTCTGGCGACTAAAGTGCATGAGCCCATGTCAGATGATATTAATGATCGCGGCTTGTCTGCCCGTCACATCCAAATGGCTTGTGACGCAAGCTTGAAGCGATTAGGCGTTGACCACATAGATTTGTATCAGATGCATCATATCGACCGAAACACGCCGATTGAAGAGATCTGGCAAGCGATGGAGCGGCTGATTGCGCAGGGCAAAATCACTTACGTTGGGTCGAGTAACTTTCCTGGCTGGGCAATCGCCCGCGCCAACGAGAAGGCGATGGTGAGGCAGCATTCTGGATTGATTTCGGAGCAAAGCCTTTACAATCTGATCGAACGCCGTGCTGAGCTTGAAGTTCTACCTGCCTGCAGGGAATATGGGCTTGGACTCATTCCTTGGAGTCCTTTGGCTGGAGGCTTACTCGCTGGTACCCGAGATGCTGCTAAAGGTCGTCGGCAGTCTGCAGAGATGCAGAAGGCGCGAAGCCTGCGAGCGGAACAACTAGGTCAATACGAAATACTTTGCGCAGACCTCAATGAATCGCCCAGCGTCGTGGCTCTTGCTTGGTTGCTCCATCAGCCTGGCGTATGCGCCACGATTGTGGGTCCTGGTGCATTGGATCAGCTAACGTCTATTTTACATGTGCCGGATGTCAATTTGGATGTATCAACGCTCGATCGAATTGATGAGATTTTTCCGGCTTGTGGTGAAGCACCAGAAGCTTACGCCTGGTGAAAATTAGCCACTAAGCAAGAAGGTTTTTACAGCCTGCATATAC
>JBLIIE010000269.1:0-4252 GCA_047634635.1 Granulosicoccus sp.
TCCGATTTCAACAACAGGATATCGTGCAAACACTAGTCAGCGGAGAAGACGCGCTAGTTCTAATGCCTACTGGCGGTGGTAAATCACTTTGCTATCAAATTCCATCTCTCATTCGGGACGGTGTTGGCATTGTCATTTCACCCTTAATTGCTTTGATGCAGGATCAAGTCAATGCACTCAATACGCTCGGCATTCGAGCGGCCTTTCTCAACTCTACATTAAGTAGTCACGAACGCTATGAAGTTGAGCAACAATTGGTTAATAACCAGCTTGACCTACTCTATATTTCGCCCGAACGCCTCAACACATCCAGTTTTTTATCTCTGCTTAATCGCTCAACCATTGCCCTGTTCGCAATAGATGAAGCCCATTGTGTATCGCAATGGGGCCATGATTTCCGAAGTGACTACATGCAATTGCAACAGTTGCATGAGCAATTCCCCAGCGTTCCTCGTATCGCACTCACCGCCACCGCCGATCAACGCACACGCAACGAAATTATCCAGCAGCTTGGATTGCAGTCGGCACGCGTATACCTGCATAGTTTTGATCGACCGAATATTTTCTATCGAATCAGCGAAGGTGAAAACAACCGCGATAGACTGTGGCAGTTTATTCAAGCCAACCACCTGTTAGACGCTGGCATTATTTATTGCCTGTCACGCAAACGTGTGGATGCCATCGCTGAATGGTTAAGCAAAAAAGGCTGCGTCGCTCTGCCCTACCATGCTGGCATGACTACCGAGCAACGCGCCATCAATCAACATCGTTTCCTGGTTGAAGAGGCGGTTGTTATCGTCGCGACAATTGCCTTCGGCATGGGCATTGATAAACCCGATGTGCGTTACGTTGCCCATCTGTGTTTACCCAAAACTATTGAAGCTTACTATCAGGAAACAGGTCGCGCAGGGCGTGACGGACAACCCGCAAATGCCTGGCTAGCTTACGGAATGCAAGACGTCATCACGATGCGACAAATGGGCCAGCAAAGCGACGCCAACGAAAATCACAAACTCAACCTGCACCAAAAACTCGAATCGATGCTCGGCCTGTGTGAACAAGTCACCTGCCGCAGACAAACCCTACTCGCCTACTTCGATGAAACACGTGATCAGCCCTGCGGTCATTGCGACACCTGTGTCAACCCACCGCCCACCTGGGATGCCACAGAAGCCGCCCGCATGGCGCTGTCGTGCATCTACCGAACAGAACAGAGATTTGGTGTGAGCTATTTAGTCGATGTCTTAATCGGCAAGCCTCATGACAGGATAGAACGCAATGGACACGATAAAATCAGTACGTGGAATATTGGTGGTGCCTTGTCCGCCGTAGAATGGCGCACACTTTTCCGTCAATTGCTCGTCAACTCCTACGTCGAAAGTGATGCCGACTTACACGGTGGTCTAAAATTGACCCAACTAGCCAAACCACTACTCAGTGGCGTCAAGACATTGATGTTACGAAAAGTAGAGCCGCGTGGTAAAAAGTCCAGTTTAAAGACCGCCAGGGTAGCACCAGAGGTTAAAGATCAGCCGTTATTCGATGCGTTGCGAGCGCTGCGAAAATCGATCGCCGATGAGGACTCAATACCTCCTTACGTTATTTTTCATGACAAAACACTGGTCGAAATGGTGTCAGTGCAGCCGTCCAGTCTATCTGAAATGGCTAGAATTAGCGGCGTCGGAGAGAAGAAACTGGATAAGTATGGGGCAGAGTTTTTAGGGATTATTCGAGATCATCAAACAGACCTTTAAGTTTCTCTTGGAATTTTGGCGACTGAACCACACCTAAATCAGGCTGAATAAGTCCCCATTAAGTAGCAACAGTTGTTGAGTAAATGATATCAGCTAATGACCACTCCTACACTTCGACACATACCGAAGAAAAGCCCCTTCATGGAACAAAGCAGGCCAAAAAACTTAGCTTAGTCCCATTCTTACTGTTCCCTGTTGTCCCTTATATAGAGCAATAATTTAACTATCACTCCCGATACGAGGCGTCTTTTTTATCAAGCATTGCTTTTTGTTGCTCAAAGTGTGCGAAAGACTGGCCTCGAAATTGATCCCAGCTTTCTGCCGTTTGCAGAGCTAAATCATGAGATAGAATATTGAGAGGCTGGCCGGAAGCATAAGCCAGCATCATAGTTTTACACGCTTTTTCTAAGTAATACAGCTCTTCAAATGCTTCGGCAACCGTTTCACCTATAACAGTGACCCCGTGATTACCCATCATCAATACTTTTTTACCAGCAAAAGTATCCATGATGCGCCTGCCTTCTTCATCAGTCGAAGCAATGCCACCGAAGCTTGTATCATAGGCAATGCGCTCGTAGAACCGTGCAGTGTTGTTATCGATCGGCAATATGTGGGGACTTTTGAGCGTTGACAACGCTGTCGCGTATGTAGGATGCGCATGCAGAATAACGCGTGCTTGTGACAATGAATCATGTACGTTGCCATGAATGCTCCAAGCTGAAGCATCAGGGGCCTCGTCAGTCTGCATAATGCTATCGTCTTCACTATCTAGCAACTGTAGGTTACTGGCGGTAACGTTTGCAAAATGCATCCAGCGACGGTTCATAAGGAACTGCTTCCCGTCTGGAGATACTGCTGCACTTAGATGATTGGCAACCGACTCATGCATATCCAATTCATAGATAAGCCTGAAGGCGGCGGCCAGATCGATCCGTAACTCTTGTTCTGTTTGCATTTTATAGTCCTCAACAGGTTTCAATCGATTACATCTATGCGGTCGACTGAAGCGGTAGAACTACTTCTGCACTGGGATATCTTGCACGCAATACACGGTAAACACTTCGCAACTCGCCACGGTCAACATAGCAGCCCCTAAGGTGCCTGTCGCCACTACCCTTAATAAAGGCAGCTCGGCCGTGGGCGATACGATGGTTGTCGAACACGATGCATTCACCAGCGTTGAGACGGAAGGTCATGAGATACTGAGAGTCCTGAAGCATCTGTCCAAACTTGCGGAAAGCCGGATAAAAATTATCCATCTCGCGTTGAGAGAAATCAAATACATCTGCCAGGTGCTGACTGAAATTAATACCGCTGACCTCGCTATTGTTTGGGTCAAGCTCGATAATTCTCTGCTTGGTGCGCACGTCCTGAGAGTCAGTAGTGTAGCGATAAGGCACATCGTATTCAGTTAGTATTCTAAAGTATTCCGGATAGGTCTGTTTCAAAGCATTAGCCACCGCAGTAGCATCTACAAACAAACTGTCGCCACCTTTTGCATCATTGACTCGGCAGTGCAAAAACTGAATACCAGGCGCAAGCTCTTCTGCAGGCAGATCGGTATGCAACTCAAGCGCCTGGCTGGTGTAAGCAAGATTTTCAGGATTTGCTTTAGATTTCACATCAAAGGTGTAGCCAGAAAACGATGGGCGCACGGTTCCGAATAGTTCGCATAGGGCTTGCAGCCCTTCGTCTGAATCTGGCATCCCCTGAATCAGAACGACACCTTCATCCAACATGGCTTCCGCCCAGTCGGCCACACTGGCCGGATAAGCCATGACCTCACCATAGGTAAAACGAGCCATATCTGGATAGTGATCGCCACACCAAGTTTTCCGCGCACGGACAGCCAAATCACCATGATTATCTCCCTTGTGCCAACGACCAAGCCAATTTAGATCGTAGCGGCTTTGATAGCCATCGCCCCAAACAACGTCCAGTGAGTCTTCATTTATTCTGGCACTTTTAGCATGCAGTTCATCAGATTCTTCAAGGATATCAAAAGTACGTTCCTGAGTAGTGCTATCCCATGAGGTGACGCAGTTATCTCGTAACCAGAAATAATTAAAATATGCCATTTCTCCATCCATAGGTAATTCCAGACCTGTTCCCAGTAGTACAACATCAGACATTCAAAGGTGCTCGTTTTGGTTTGTTTAAAAAAATAATTGTACCATTTTGACTATCTAGATGGCGAAGCCTATTGGTATTAAATGGTATTGTGAAGATTTCGTTTTTGGCTTGGATTTTTTAATGGGGCTATATAAATTGCCTTTCTTCGGCAGGTTGTATTTGAAATGGAAGGCACTGTTAATTGTTATTCTGATTCAGTTTAGATTGGTGAAATTTTAATTTAACGGCGTATGACGGTAGGCTGATACGCGCTACAGTTGGGTGCTTTAACTAGTCCCAACGATGTTTCATCGGGTGTAAAACCACCGCGTTATAAAACGGATTGAAATCAATGGAGATGGAAGAATCGATAAGACCTACACGTG
>JBLIIE010000270.1:0-4108 GCA_047634635.1 Granulosicoccus sp.
AATGTCGTTGCCATGTTTAGTGGTTTCAGGGGCACTGAGCGTTCCTGGCTTTTCCATGTATTCCCAGTGGCTGCCATTGCACAGAGCGTCGAGAAGATCGTCCATGCAAGCTCACTCCCTGATTTTTGCTGTACTTCTTCAATGGTGGCTGTCTTGTCGTCAGCGAAGAGGGTTTCCAGTATGTCGCTCATTAGCGGGCCCAAGTTTATGAGAAGGCTAAGAATATCACTCTAAGCGACCGATGCGGTCTGCTCAATCTGCACAAATGCGAAGCGATATTCAGGGCTTTAGTGGTAATCGTCCTCAGATAAGGAGTCATCTATTTGATCGTCGAGAATAAAGGCCTCCCAATCTTCTAGCACCTCTCGAAACCGTTTCAAACCTGCTTCGTAAGGCAAGTTGTCGAGCACGGGTAATTTGCTCTCGGCTAAACCGGTGGCAATTGCACCATTGCGCTCGGATTCATCAGGTAGCTGATTTGTCGTAATGAGCACGCATTCAGGGGTGAATCGAATGCAGTGGGCATTGCCAACAAATTCACGTAAATCTGTCGATCCATCCTCAATCGCCGTTAGATCGTTCATGAGGTCCCGGCAAATGTGGTCGCTTCCTTGAACGTCTAGCTCAAGGTACGTCATTAGCGGCTTCTCGCCAGCGGGTCCGCGCGCGCGCGGGGTTCCATTTTTGTCGAAAAAGAACTTGTAGTTTTGGGCCATATCTTACTGTGCTACTCATGTTGCACATACCTGCCTTGTATCCTACCCAAAAAACTGCAAAATACCAGTGTTTGTGAATATTCTTCTAGTTAGTGATGATTATGGCTCCAAATCTAGTCTACATCTGTGCCTAGAAGTGAATTCAGGTTTTAGGCCGCAACCCCATGCGGTTTGTCAGATTTAGGTAGGTGAAACACCCTATGTGAAAAATTAAATGGCTGGTAGCTGGTTAACCAGTCAAGTTACACTAAAGCATAGATTAGAGGACTACGCCATGAGTGATCTGATTGCTGATGCGATCGATATGACATTCACCACGCCCAAGGGGGATGTGGTGCGAGCACTGAAAAATGTCAGCTTTACACTTAAAGAAGGTGAGCTTCTATCCGTGCTGGGGCCCTCGGGATGTGGAAAGACAACCCTGCTTAACCTGATTGCCGGTTTTTTGCGTCCTACTGGTGGTTTGTTAACGCTTGGAGATCAAGAAGTTGACGGCCCTGGGGTTGAGCGTGGGATGGTGTTTCAGCAAGGCGCATTATTCGAGTGGCTGACTGTGGCAGAAAATGTCGATTTCGGTCTGCGCATGAAAAAAGCGAATAAGAAGGAAACAGCTCGTAAGGTTGAAGAGTGGTTGGAAATTGTGGGTCTACAAGGGTTCGGGGACACGCCAACCTATCAGCTCTCGGGTGGAATGCAGCAGCGAGTCGCGTTGGCCAGATGCCTTATTAATGACCCCGATCTTATTCTTATGGATGAGCCACTTGGGGCTCTCGATGCGTTGACTCGAGAAAAGATGCAATCACTGGTCCTGAAAATTTGGAAAGAAACGGGCAAGACCATCATGATCATCACTCACTCAGTTGAAGAGGCCTTGCTGTTGGGTGAGCGTTTGTTCGTTATGGCGCCAAGGCCTGGTCGTTTGCATAAGGAATACACTTTGCCGTTTGCCGAATTGGGACTTAACCAAGATCCTCGAGAGATTAAAAACCACAGCGGGTTTATAGAAACGCGTGAGGAAATTTTGTCCATGATCTGGGATATGGAGGAAGAAATCATGGGAACGGCTTCAGAATGAGCGCCGTAGGAATCCGCGGGTTTTTAATTGGTGCCCTGTTCATCGGTCTCATCCTCGCCCTTATTGCGTGTTGGATTTACGGTCGTCGTTTAATCAAGAGTGAAAAAACAGATGCCGTATTCGGCAATCCGGTAAAGGCCTTAGGTGGTTGGCATTGGATCATTTCAGGTGTTGCCACCATCGTCTTGGTCTGGCTGTATTTTTCTTGGGATGCTGCCAGGGCATTTTTTCCGAATGCAGCAAATGAGCTTTGTCAGGTTGCCAAGGTTAACAATGCGATCAATCCGATGCGCTCGGTGTTCCCGTTCGAATCTCGATTGCTCAAAGGTACCGTCATCCTTGATCGGGAAAACGGACAAATCCAGCGCATATCGAATTTACTCAATGGCGATGATTACACCGACAAAGATAGAGAGCAGCTCGGACCCTTCTTAGAGCGCTCACGAATTTTGTTGATATCGATGACATTGGATAACAGTCTGGATGCCGCTACGTCGCAGGCTATCGATGAAGTTGCATCACGTATTGACGAACTCACTGCCATTTTGCAGGCTGGGGAGTTACCTGAAGGTGCTGATAATGCCATTATTCAGGCACGCGAAGAGCGGGCAGGCTGGGGTGAGAGTAGTCAGGAAATTCCTGTAAACCCAATTTCTGCTCGAGGCATTTTGTTCGCATCTGTTGCTGAACCTATGAGAGGCATATCCAGTGACTTTAGGAAAATCAAGAATACCAGTGCAGAATTTTTAAGGGAAGTCGAAGCAATTAATGCTGAGGTTAAAGCGATGGGTGATCAGAGTGAGTCACCGGCAATCCAAGCTTTTTCCAAAGATATTAACAAGCTGGTGAAGCGAATTGACAATGGCGCTGTATTTCCACCACGGTCGCTCAATCCCATCGAAGCAGCTCTTGCGAGTTTTCACAAGGTTCAGCTAGAAACGCAAGGCAGCTTGAGCTGGATAGACGCTATTGCGATGCCGACGGGCACCATTATCGCGGGGAATACAGCGTGTAGTGAGCAGGGATCAGGGCGTTGGTTACCTAAGCCTTCCGACACCTTTGCCACGCTCGCTCGCCTGTCTGATCCGAATGTCGGCTACAAAGGCTTCCCACTGTTGTGGTACAAGCAAAAGCCTGTGGCTGAAATGATAGGTTTCATCCTTCCTGATATTCTTGCTGATCTAGTTCCGGGTGCTTACCCCCGCCACAGTGATGACGGTACGATTCCCAATAATTTGAAATCGAAAGTCCTGAATATTGTTACTGGAAATTTTGATTCGCCTAGTCTGCCAGTGCCTACAGGCCACGTTTGGGACTCTGTGCTGAGAGTTTTAGCGGGCTTGTTTCTTGGGATACTGCTGGGTGTGCCACTGGGTCTGTTCATGGGGCTTTCCCGGTTTGCCAAGGGTTTCTTCGATCCTATGATCGAACTATACCGGCCAGTACCGCCATTGGCATGGGCGCCACTAATCCTGACTATATTCGGTATTGGTGATGACGGTAAAATATTCCTGCTGTTCATGGTTGCATTTGCCATTATGGTTATCTCAGCGCGCACCGGTGCTACTGGCACTCAGTTGTCAAAAATTCATGCAGCACATTCATTGGGTGCTTCGAAATGGCAAATAGTGCGCTCAGTAATCCTGCCCAATTCACTTCCGGAAATTCTGACAGGCATACGAATCTCGATAGGCGTTTGTTGGGGGACATTAGTTGCAGCAGAAATGTTAGCGGGTACAACTGGTATTGGATTTGTCGAGAACGTTGCTCGTAAGCAGTCAGACTACGAAATTATCTGGGTAACCATTATCATGTTAGGGTCTCTTGGTCTGATATTTGATCTGATCATGCGTGTGATTATCAAGAAAACAATTCCTTGGCGTGGCAAAGGCTAGCCTGACTTGAAGCAGTTCTTAGGCGCGGAGGCTATACTGCCCCCGTGTCAAACTAAAGAGCAAATTTGTGCGATTGCTAGTTGTAGAAGATGACCCAGAGCTGGTCTCTTATGTTCGTAGTGACCTTATTAAGGCTGGGTTCGCTGTGGACGTCGCGGATAACGGAATCGATGCAGAACACCTGGGTGATACAGAGCCTTACGATGCGGTGGTTCTGGATTTAGGTCTGCCGCAAAAGTCTGGGATGGACGTGCTGCATGCTTGGCGCAGTCGCGAAAATCGGGTTCCTGTTATCGTCCTGACAGCTCGAGATGCTTGGTATGAGCGCGTGGATGGCTTTAAGGCTGGCGCAGACGATTACCTAGGCAAACCATTCCACATAGAAGAATTGATAGCGCGAATCCGAGCGTTGATATACCGCA
>JBLIIE010000271.1:0-3996 GCA_047634635.1 Granulosicoccus sp.
CTGAATTTTTTGTCTGGAGCCTGAAGGCGCAACACTCCAGTTGATCTGCTTGCTGGTATAAGACTCGGCCACGGACAGGCTGACCAGTGGTTCTTGCAGGTCAGCTCGCCCAATTGCGGATTGGCAGCCGGTTAATACTGCCACGATGCTAGCACTAGTCAGCCACTTTACACATACGTGATATGTTGGCAGCGATAGGTTCACTCGTGGGGAGCAGAATGCAAAGGGGCTTAAATGCTGCAACATCATCAGGCTTTAGTTGATTTATTTGCAGTTTATTCCCAACCCAGGTTACATGTATGCACCACGTCACAGAATACAGTTTTGAAAAATAATCAAGCTATCAAAGTAGCTGAATAGTTAGGGTTTATAACCGATGAGTTGCATGAACGGATTGATTGAGACAAACAGAATAAACAAACAAAAAAGAACGAGGCCCACCACTCTTAAAGGGTGCTCCTTAAGGCGCTGGACAAATGACGAAGCGTTTCCTGCGTCGACTTCTTGGTGATAGCTTTCACGCATGGTCGACTGTCTTGTCCGTTGATAGGTTTCGATCAACTGCCGGGCCGTTTGAAGATCCTGATCATTGCTCACCCAAATGCCAGGCATAGCAATGCCCCAGTTGCCAGCTGATGTTTCGTACCAGTCAAATTCATTCTCGTCCATTAATGCACGGACATCATCCGCTTCATCTTCAGGGACGTTTCGCAGGCGGAATACCAGAGTGGGCATGATTCAATGGCTCTTTGATATAAAGGGATACAGATGGATCAATCAAGTCTTGATACTCCGAAAGCATAGACTGAATCGATTGCTGACGACCTCTTTTTCTAGCACCTAGACAAAATATCTTTAGCTTTTCGTGAAAGGTTGTCGATGCCTGCTGTTGTTGCTCTGCCGAGAGTATTCCTGCTCTTAGTATCTTCGCCAACGCCTTTAATCGGTACTGATCCATCACGGGATAGCGCTGTGAAAGTTGGTCCTCATGGCCCCCAGTTTTTTCCAGCAACGCTTGATCAACAAACAGCACTTCCTCTCGGCAGCAGATTCGTAACCAGAGATCATAGTCCTCGCAAGCTGGAAGTGATTCATCGAACAGTCCAACATCCGAAAATAAGGATCTGTGAAGTAATGAGGCAGATGGGGAAACGGCGCAAAGGGGTAAGCAGTGTTTAAAAACATCGCCACCGTATTTTCGGTGCTTGTGTTTAGGATTTACACGCTTGCCATTGCGTATCCAATGTTCATCGCAATGACAAAAGCGCAGTTCAGGGTTCTGACTGATGGCGTCCATCTGAATGCTCAGCTTTTCCGGGTACCAGCGATCATCTGAATCGAGTAACGCAATCCATTCGCCTTGGGCAATTTCGACGGCTCGGTTACGAGCGTGAGAGACTCCGTGATTTTCTTGCGTGATCAGTATTACTTCAGGGTGAGTTTGCTTGCACCAGTCGCTGGTTCCGTCAGTTGAACCATCGTCGACAACGATAAGTTCATCGATTGGATATTGCTGATCCAGCACTGAATTTATAGCAATGGACAGCGAATCGATACGATTGTGAGTAGGAATGATGACTGTTACAGTCGCAGTTGATAAAGACATGGAGCGCTAACTGGCAAACACAAGGATGTGAGTGAACCCATGCTACCTGCTCAATTCATTTTCAGGAACCCTTAGTGCAGGCCGGGTCAACAATGAAAAATCATTGTGGAACTTCATCGGCCAATATGGCGACCAGGTCTCCGGCCTTAACTGAACCCGCATGGCGAATAGCTAGCAAAATTCCATTTTTAGGTACCTTGAGCACTTGGGCTTGATCGCCTGCATTGTCTAATGAAGCCACTGATGCCAGTGGGTCTCCTAGGTAGACGTCAGCACCTAGCCTCAGATGCTGCACCAGAATGCCCGCGCAGGGTGCGTACACGTAAAACGAGTTGTCTCTGATTTCAAACATTCGAGACGATCGTAGTTCAATGTCACCTTTTAGGATTCCTTGCTGGCGAAGCACATTATGACAACCTACCCAGGCTATGGCTAACGTTTCCACCGTGGATCCAGCTCCTCCTCCCAATTCCGTGTGCAAATAAGCTATGCCTGCTGCCTCAGTAGCTCCTTGTAGGCAGCTGTTAGCGGCGCTGGCGGGCATTCTCAGGCAATGGGGTGCGCCAAATGCAGTCATTGCCGCTTCACTAGCCAATTGTCTTTGTTGGGCTGAATCTGTCACGGCTGTATTATGCACACGTTGGCCATTAGTCGATCTAATGGCTGCTAGAGGTGCGAAGTTCAATGTCGCGCCACCTGAGCGCATGTCCAAAACCAGATCGGCAGGTTTTATCAGCCTTTCAAAAAGCTCGTATGCTATGCGATCACTGATCGATCCTGCAGCTTTTCCCGGAAAGCAGGTGTCGATGTCTTTGCCATCGTAGGGTGAGCGACGGTTTGATATTTTAAGTCCGGCCAGGTTAACGCACGGAATCAGAATCAGACATCCATGAATCAAATCAGGCGTAAGTTCTCTAGCCATTCGTTGCAACGTAATTGGCCCTTCGAATTCATCGCCGTGTATGCCTGCCATAAGAGTGACGGTTGGCCCGGGCTTGGTGCCTCGGATCACACAGACCGGTAACATCGCATGTCCGTCCTGTGCCGTAGATTGACTTAATGGCAGTACAAGATGTCCATGCTGCTTACCGAATTGCTTTAAATCGAGCGTTAAGTGCGTCTGTTGGGCCCCAGGGAGCTGACTCTCAAAGCTTTCTGGAGGTGTGGAAAGATCTAGATCGAGATCCACTGCGCGTATCTTGGATGGATTTTGAGTCATAGGATAATAGCGGGTGAGTGCTGAATCATGTTGGATCAAATAATGCTGTCAGGTTAGTGATGCAAAAGACATGCAACCCTTGATTCGAGACTTGATACTCTGTTGCCATGAGCACACCTCAATTACTAATAAGCGGAATATTGCTAGTCACATTACTGGCGTTTGTTTGGGGCAGATGGCGATACGATCTTGTTGCCATGTTTGCGCTGATGAGCACAGTCGTGGCAGGACTAGTGGAGCCGAATGCCGCTTTTACAGGATTTGGTCATCCAGCAGTGGTTACGGTTGCGGCTGTTTTGATAATCAGTTCGGCACTGCGAAATGCCGGCGTTGTTGATGAGATTGCCAGTCGGATAAGTCATCTGACGAAGTCTCCGATAACGCATATCGCTTCACTGACGGGAGTCGTGACCGTTGCATCTGCATTTATGAATAATGTCGGAGCTCTGGCTCTACTATTACCTATCGCTTTATCGACGGCACAGGAGCGCAAGCGATCAGCAGGACTTATTCTTATGCCATTGGCTTTCGGTAGCCTGTTAGGAGGAATGATGACCTTGATCGGCACGCCGCCGAATATAATCGTTGCCAGTATTCGGGCTCAGGAGTCTGGCGAACCCTTCGGTATGTTCGATTTCGCTCCAGTTGGGTTGCCCATTGCGTTGGTTGGCTTTGCATTCATAACCTTGGTGGGATGGCGGCTCATTCCGAAAGATCGCCTCAAGTTTCATGAAAATTCTGCCTCTTTGACCGCTGGTGTCTACCTAACGGAAGCCACCGTCCCAAAAGGCTCCTCTTTGGTGAACTGCACCTTGGGAGAGATAGATGGTTTAGATGAGGATTCAATCGAAGTTATTGGCGTTGCTGGTAAACGGCACTTTGCACGAGCAGTAAGATCGGATTACGTGATTTTGGAGGGCGATGTTCTTATCGTTAAAGCCAGTCCGGATGATTTTAAATCGTTTCTGGATAAACACAGTCTTGAGCTACTCAGCACAGCGACTCCAACCTTCATACAGCCGTCGGCAGAGAATGAAATCATGGCGGAGGGGGTGGTTCGTAACGATTCGCCACTCGTTGGTCGAGGTGTTGAATTCATTCGACGTCATACAGGTCGCACACTTGCACTTGTCGGGCTTGCCCGCGAAGGACGAACGGTCACTGAGCGACT
>JBLIIE010000272.1:0-3644 GCA_047634635.1 Granulosicoccus sp.
GTATTGTAAATGTGCTTCCATCGCGTCGATCTGGAGCGCTGTCTGATACCGTTTTATCCGATACGCGCGTACGCGTGGTGTCATTTACCGGTTCCACTGAAGTTGGACGGGTGTTATTACGTTCAGCCGCCAATACTATTGTTAAGCCTGCAATGGAGCTAGGGGGGAACGCACCGTTCATAGTTTGTCACGATGCAGATCTTGAAGCTGCTGCGAACGGGCTGATGGTTGCAAAGATGCGCAACATTGGTGAAGCCTGCACGGCCGCAAACCGCGTTTACGTTCACGAAAGTGTGGAAGAGGATTTTGTGAAAATATACACAGGCAAAATGGCGGCGCTTACGATGGGTAATGGCATTGAAGCTGGCATTGATGTTGGACCACTAATTAATGCTGAAACTCGCGACAAGGTAGCGAACTTTGTAGATGACGCCATAGCCAAAGGTGCAGTCGTCAAACTAGGTGGTAAGTTGCCATCGGGCAAGGGCTTTTTCTATCCCCCCACGGTTCTAACTCAAGTGCCTGACAACGCAGATTGTTTGACGGATGAGATATTCGGTCCAGTGGCTGTTATTCAAACATTCGTAGATGAGGTAGATGTTATTAAACGTGCTAACGATTCCATTTATGGTTTAGTTGCTTACGTCTTCACTGAAGACTTGAGACGTGGTCTTGCTCTGTCAGAGCAGTTGGAATTCGGCATGATTGGTTTGAATCGTGGACTTGTATCTGATCCAGCAGCACCGTTCGGTGGCGTTAAGCAATCAGGTATCGGTAGGGAAGGAGGAAAGGAGGGCATGCTTGAGTTTCAGGAGACGCAGTACATTTCAACGCTTTGGTGAGGCTGGTTTCTAGTTTCTCTTTGGCTATCGATAGAAATCCAAATGGTTGTGCCAAGAGTAACCACATCATAATTCCGTAAAGCTGACCGTCCGGCATACTGAATTCCACGTTTTTCAAACTGATTATGCTGTCCAATAGATAAGTTTTTTCAACCATCAATGTGTCTTCTGGAAGTAAAGAGAGCAAAAACGGAAGCGCTGTTATTCACAAACCTTTCCCTGAATTGCATATGGAGCTGACAGTGACTTCCGGTAGCGTAATTGACGAACTGCTGGCTCGTTACTGAATTTTATTACCCCAGTACCTGGGTGCACTTTTTATCCGATCACAACCAGACGAGTATATCCATGGGCCTTATTCTTCCATACAGGAATCAGATGTCATTCTGTTTGACTGGGTTGGCAAGCAGCTTATATTGACTCCGAGTGGTCTCGAACTGCTTGACTACGTGCGGCAGAGTAGGTTTTATCCAGAGCAGGTAAATGAAACGCCTTTATCATTAATACAACAGTAGTCCGTATTTAATATCGATTTCAGCTTGAAATATAGTACTGTATATAATGCTAGTTTAAGCGGTTAGGATGCCTCCTGTGATGTTATAATGGCGCATCAATAGGGAGCGATGCATCATGGAAGATTCGGCTGTAGTCAATGTTCATGAAACCGATGGCCAGGCTCCAATTGGCATGGGGTCTTTCGACGCTAACGATCGCCAACAATTCGGCCGAAATATTCGCTTGGCCATGGCTTGCATTGATGGTTCCACTAAACCGGTCAGCGCTAAGGCTCTGCCCTCGGATGAAGCTGCTATCCACAAGCGCTTGAAGGTACTTTCACAAAATATCACCTCGTCTCACGCTGACTTACTTGAACTACTGGTTAGGTTCGATGATAAAGAGGGTTGGAAAACACAAGGCGCCAGTCATTGCGCGGCCTGGGTGAATCTTGAGTTGGGTATCAGCGTTAAGCTGGGATGGGAGTACCTGCGCGTAGGCCGTAAGCTACGATTACTACCAACCACGACTGCGCTATTTAGAGCTGGTAAACTTTCCTGGTCGAAAATTCGCTCGATTGTGAGTGTTGCCAATACAGACAATGAAAAGACTCTCTGTCACGCAGCTCTCGATGCCTCAGTGACCGAAGTAATACGACTGTGCAACGAATACCTATGGACGGAAGATGAGAACGGCGATGGCGATAACGACCGGGCTATCAAACAATGGGAATCACGATCACTTTCATGGAATGAGATAAGCAACGGCAGTACACGAATTCAGTTGATCTTGCCACCCGAGATTGCCCTAGCATTCCTCAACAGTGTTGAACATTCATTGAGTCTGGTAGGAATGGATGATTCTCATAACAAGATTTCACAACGCCGTGCCGATGCAGCTGTACTGATGGCCGAAACCAGTTTACAAGTAGCAGGTAGAGACATCACTACCGCTGATCGCTATCAGGTTATCGTGTCAGTAGATGCCTCTGAATTAGCTACACCTTCCAAACGGCCCACTGTCAAAGGCGCAGGCCCTATTGCCCGAGAAACGGCAAGACGAATTGCCTGTGATTGTAGTGTTAGCACACACACAACAGTCAACGGCGAACCGACAGATATAGGTCGTAGATCAAGACTCTGGCCAAATGCCATGGCACGTGCAATAAGGAACCGCGACCAACATTGTCAGTTTTACGGTTGCACACAAACTCATAATTTGCAAATTCATCATATCAAGCATTGGGCCGATGGTGGATCAACCTGTGTCTCGAATGGAGCCTGCCTTTGTCAATACCATCACACAATGGTCCATGAGGGTGGCTATAGCATCCAATCAGTCGCCAGTAGCGAACAACGCTTGAATAATCAATTCTCTAGACAGCAGCATATTGATGACGCCAGTATGTTCAGCTGTGAAAAAGAACTGCGCAACAATAGAGAATCATTCAACACGGTGCGTAAGCTATCGCCGACAAAGTATAGATTCCGCGTAGTCGATGCCAATGGGCAGGATATACGCAGCAAGCATGCTGCAATCACTTTTAACCTAGCGCTCCCCTCTGAATCTACGATTAGTGATCAATATGAATCTCAAAATCAATTGGAACCTGAGTACCCTTTCATAACGAACGATGGCCACTCTACACGTGTAGAGTGCGCCGAGCCGGTATCAGGTTTTTATGATGACGAGTACAAGAACAGGGTTGATAACAATTGCGGCGGCGATTACTCATCAAGAATGGATAGGTTAGCCAGATTAGGTGGATTCCAAACGGCTAGACGCTCTGCGTATATCACCCAAGAAAAACAGGGCGGATATTATGTCGGCCTACTAAATAGCCGCGTAGATTCAAAGGGACAATCTGCCCTAATTTTCTAAATTGCTAGTACTTACACTTTACGGTGATAGTAGACAAAAGAAAGCAGTAGTCCAAATATTTGGCATACTGACGCGCTTGCGTAGCACTACAATAGTGCTACTTATCATCATCGTCCCGGCTTCTAGCCATGCATTAAGCCCCCGATTCCAAAAATTATGATGCTGATGGCAGTGAAGCTAGTCGCTAGTAGATTTTTGATACTGTTTGTCTTGTGAAATTCAGTAAAACCGATAATCTGTGCGATAGCTAATAACGATATGCCAAGTCCGGAACCGAAGTATAAAACTAGTGGCCAATAAAATTAAATAGGGCACCAGAGATACGAAAAAAGCTGGATCAGAGTTTAGCAATAACAGGGAGTCGACCATTGCTCCTAACTCTGAGACTATGACTAATAGGCAGAGAGCGTTGCCGATCTCTCTGAG
>JBLIIE010000273.1:0-3467 GCA_047634635.1 Granulosicoccus sp.
CCTTCTGGGATTCTTTTCATGGTGCGGGTTTTGGGGCATCTTCGGTGGGTGGAGAGCAGATGTTTCGCTCGCATGCCATTGGCCCCTTATTGTCGGGAACCGAGCACGTTGCGCCGTTTGCGTGTTACAGGTGCCCGTATGGCTACGCGGACAAAAACGGGCAACCGCAGCTGGATATCTGCAATATGACTTGCGCCAATTTTGTGCGCTATGTGTTGGAAAAAGAAGGTGACGTTGCCGCAGTAATAGCGGAGCCTGCTAGGGCTGTGCCTTACATTCCGCCACCAGGGTTCTGGGCCTCTGTAAAGCAGGCCTGCAATGATCATGGTGCATTACTCATTTTCGATGAAATCCCTACTGGTTTGGGCAAAACCGGCAAGATGTTCGCCTGTGATCACGATGGGGTTGTGCCTGACATCTTGGTTCTGGGTAAAGCATTGGGTGGTGGAATATTGCCACTCGCGGCAGTTTTGACTACGCCTGAACTGGACGTTGGAAAAGACTTCGCGTTTGGACACTACACGCACGAAAAAAATCCAGTCAGCGCCATTGCAGGGCTCACAACGATCAATATAATTGAAGAAGAAAATCTGGTGGCTAATGCACAAACACTGGGTGCGGTTGCACTCAAACGACTACGTGAAATGCAAGGCCGGTACTCGGTTATTGGTGATGTTCGGGGCAGAGGGTTTTTGTTCGGTATCGAGCTGGTAGAGGACACTGTTACCAAGAAGCCAGCGAACGATCTTGCAGAGGCTGTGCTGTATCGATGCCTGGACAAGGGGTTGTCGTTTAAGCTCTCCATGGGGAATACATTGACCTTTACGCCTCCGCTAATACTGACGCCGGATCAGCTCGAGTTTGCTCTGCAAGTGATTGAGGAGTCGTTGCATGAGGAGTGTGTTATCTCTGGGTTGTAGGATTTCGGACTACTGTGTCGCCTTTTGAATCTAGATTGAGTTCATTGGCAGGCATGCACGACGTAGCATGTTACCGTTAGCGGGGTCTATAATGCGGCCTCTAGCGTTTAATCGAGCTAACTTAAATAGCACTTCATGGCAAAAAATATCCTGCTGGTTGTGATAGACCAGTTTCGTGCTGACTGCCTGGCTGACGTGAATTCCGAGGCTATGCCTGCATCCTTATCGCAATCGGTAGTGCTACCCAATCTGCGAGCCTTGATGCGGGATGGGATGACCTTCAATCAGCATTACACCGTAACCACTCCTTGCGGGCCGTCACGGGCAAGCTTGTTGACTGGCTTATATGCTATGAATCATCGCTCTGTGCGTAATGGAACGCCGCTGGGTAATCACCACAAGACCCTGGGTAGGTATATGCGGGGCGTTGGTTATGAACCAATGCTGTTTGGCTACACTGATGCGAGTGCTGACCCTGACGGCCGTCATCCTAAAGATCCGGAGCTAAGGGACTACGAAGGCCTATCGCAAGGTTTCGCCGAAGCGATACGCATGCGACAGGGATCTGCGGGTCCCTGGGTGGGGTATTTAAAACGAAAAGGATATCGGGTGCCTGAGGAATACTGGGATCTGTATCGGCCTGTTATGGATGCTAAAACTGCGTCATCACAGGACCCACTGGGCTCACCCATTCGTTCTCCTGCGCTGTATAAAGCAGAAGACAGCGATACGGCTTTTCTCACTGACAGAACCCTAGAAGCACTTTGGGCAAAAAAGAATGATCCTTGGTTCTCTATGGTGACTTACATTCGGCCTCACCCACCGTTGGTTGCGCCGTCACCGTTTAATACGATTGTCGATCCTGCCTCTTTGCCAAAACCCATTGGCAGCCGCACCATTGATGAAATGAAGGAGATTCATCCGTTCTATAAAGGACATTTTTCTGAGCCGTCCAACAAACACCTGTACATTGGATTCGATGGCGATCACGAAAACTTGTCTGATCAACATATTGCTGAATTGCGAGCCGTCTATCTTGGCTTGGCAATGGAAGTGGACCAGCACATAGGCAGGTTGGTTGAGTTTCTTAAGCAATCGGGTCAGTACGATGACACCTTAATCGTTGTCACTGCAGACCATGGGGAAATGTTGGGAGATCATGGTCTTTGGGGAAAAAACAGCCCTATGGACCCAGCTTTGCGAATACCACTAATTATTCGAGATCCTACAAAGCCATTAAGTCATGGAACATCGACTAACATGCTGACAGAATCAGTGGATATTGCGCCGACGTTACTCGATTGGTGTGCTGGTGAAATAGCTTTGGCATTTGATGGCGGATCACTAATGCCTTTTATGGATGGATCGCCCCCGGAATCATGGAGAACACATGTTTTTGCCGAAGCAGAAATGGGTGAGCCAGATGCTCCAACTCGATTTGAGCGTTCATTAGGATTATCGGCTTCTAGCGCTAACTATGCGGTACTGCGAGATCATCAGTTCAAGTACGTGCATTTCAATGGTGGGTTGCCACCGATGTTATTTGATATGCAGAATGACCCGAATGAAAATCATGATCTAGCTCAAAACACTGAATTTGCTGATGTGCTCAGACAGTTCAGTAGTCGCATGCTGGATCATCGTATGAGCCACGCAGAACATTCGCTCAGTAATTTGAAATTGACTGACGATGGTCTGTTCAGTCCGTCTAGTCGATTTTAATTACCGCTCGTTGGTTAACTGCACGATAAGTTCTGCGACTCGTGTCGATGCACCTGCATCGCCCATAAGTCGCCTAACACGATTCAATTCGACCAACATAGCTGCTCGTCTTGGTTCATTTGTCAACAGGGACAATACATCAGTGGCCATAGCCTGTGGTGTTGCGTCTGCTTGTACATACTCTGGAACAACACGTTTACCTGCAACAATGTTTACCAGTGAAATGTCAGGAATCTTGATTAAGCGCTTCATGATGGCGTAGTTAATTTTATTGACTATGTACATCACCACCATGGGTGTTCCAATCAATGCAGTTTCAAGGGTCGCTGTGCCTGAAGCAACCAATGCTACGTCGCCAGCTCTCATTGCGTCTCGTGAATTCTTAGTCGTGCAATGAAGGTTAGTAGGGTTATTGGAACCTATGGATTGGTGAATAAAAGACGGATCCAGGGTGGGGGCTATTGGCAGGAGAAATTGGCAATCTGGTAGTGTTGCGGCGATCAGTTTGGTGCTTTTGAGCATCGGAGGCAGATTGCGCACAATTTCACCTGTACGGCTGCCTGGTAGCAATGTTACGACAGGATTTACAGAATTGAGTCCCATCAGTTCACGTGCTTCGGACACGCTAAATGAAGACACAGCGTCAGCAACTACTGGATTGCCAACGTACGTCACTGGTATGTTATGTTTTTCGTATATATCGACTTCAAATGGAAACAGAACGGCCATGTGAGAGACTAGGGTGCCTATGCGTGGAACTCGACCTGCGCGCCAGGCCCATACTTGAGGACTAACGTAAAACAGCACAGGGATACCGAGAGCTTT
>JBLIIE010000274.1:0-3068 GCA_047634635.1 Granulosicoccus sp.
CTTGTCGATACCAGCATCTATTAAGAGATGAACCACATTTTTCTCTTTTGCTGCCGGAAGCCTGGGACGATAGTCACCCAGATCATCTAAGTTGGCCCCAGAGGCTACTAATCCAAACCATACTTCACTGATACGTCCATACAAATTCGACTTACAAAAATAGCATCGATTTACCAGGTTCTTTTATAACACTCATCTTACATTTACCGGCAGCAACTAGTTCGAGTGTCCAGCCTTGCTACTTTGCGTAGCGCTTCACCCGCTCTGTTGCCTCAACAGGCACTGCTGGTGAGGTTGCATGTACGATGATCAACTTGTTCTTTATGGATCTTGCCAATGTCATGCTGTCCATGCCTGCGGCACCACCAACAGGATTCAAATGCAGATGTCTATTCACGTTCATACTGCCAACGAGGAAGCATCGCCCACAATAGGCACAACATAAGAACCTTCTGGAATGACGGCTACTGAGGTATCACTGTAACAAAACAGCATTAGTGACATCCTCAATGCGTTCAACACCTGTCAACAGGTGATTGCCATCACTTAACCCCGTTAAGTAAAGATAAACAGTACCACTCCACATACGCTTAAGCTGCATTTCAGTTTGCGATTCATCAACAACAGCAAATTATTTCACCAGCAAGGTCTCGAGAAAGGCATCAGGCCCCAGCGCCACCAACCTCTCTTGGGCCACCCTGTAGTGTTCAGACCCTATTCCTTCTGCACATTCCAAAATAACAATCAGGATCCCACCCGGTTCTAGAATATCCAGTGGGGTTACCATACCCTTGACCGTTTGATCCAGAGGGTAACCCGCTGATGACGTGACAATCGTGTGAAAGTTACGGCCTACGGAAATCTGGGCAAATCTCTTAACAAAATCAGTAGCTGCCAGCTGACTGGCGATTACTTCACTAACGGTTGCATAAACCAACCTACAGTTGTCATCGATAACCGTATTCAGTGCATAGACATCACCCAGCATCTTCACAATTTCCTATTGCTCCTCATGCAAGGGGATATGATTCAAATTACACGGTGTGGCCGCTGGGTCTTACATAGGTAAACCGAACGTCCAGAGTGGTACTGCCCACTGGATTGTTCAAAGCCTCACTGAGCACATCTGCTGCAGATCCAACGTCTGGAAAAACGGGTTTACCGATTACAGTCAAGTCGGCCTCCAAGGGAAACGGTACCGTTAGCACTCATCGACCGAAGAACAAATCGACTTGTTGACTACTTTTCATGTGTAACTCCAAGTCGATAGCATTATATTTAGTCAGTTTGAAATTTACGCAAACGTTGAATCAGACTTGACGTATCCCATCGGCCTCCTCCCATCTGCTGAACATCTGAGTAGAACTGATCAACCAATGCAGTGACCGGCAAGGAGGCTCCAATTTCATTAGCAGTATCCAGAGCAATTCCAAGATCTTTGCGCATCCAGTCGACCGCAAAACCATAGTCAAATTTACTATCAATCATCGTGTCTGCCCGATTGGCCAACTGCCAGGATCCACCAGCGCCACTCGACACTAACGTAGCCATTTGTTTCGCATCGAGACCTGCTTTTTCTGCAAAGTTGATTGCTTCGGACATACCCTGAATCAATCCAGCGATACATATCTGGTTGCACATTTTAGTGATCTGACCTGACCCAACATCGCCAAAGAGCTCAATTGCCTTTGCGTAGACATCAATAATCGGGCGAACGTTCTCGAAGTCTTTCTTTGAGCCACCGCACATAATGGCTAACTGAGCGTTTTCAGCACCCGCTTGACCACCAGATACCGGGGCATCTATAAATCCTATATTTTTTTCGGCTGCAGCCGCCGCCAACTCGCGAGCCACTAACGCAGATGCGGTTGTATGATCTACCAACACACTTCCTGCTTTCATCCCTGCCAACGCTCCAGAACTACCCAACACGACAGAGCGTAGATCGTCATCGTTTCCAACACAGCACATGACGAAATCAGCCTCTGTTGCAGCTTCCGCTGGCGTGATGGCAGCAGAGCCACCATATTGATTTGTCCAGCTCTGTGCTTTTTTAGCAGTACGGTTATAGACTGTGACCGAATGTCCTGCCCGCTGTAAGTGACCTGCCATGGGATTGCCCATTACACCCAAACCAATAAAAGCTACACGTGCCATGATCCACTCCCAGTTATCAATAGACTCAATGGTAACCCATCAGATTGATGACTGACTATCGCCCAATAACACCGAAACTCAAACAACCAAAATGTCCAAAAAAACACTGATTCTGGGTGGTATTAAATCCGGGAAATCGCGATACGCCGAGAACTCAGCAAGTCAGTGGAACGGTCCAATTAACCTCATCGCGACGGCAACAGCAGACGATGAAGAAATGGCCGTAAGAATTGATCGCCATAAACTGGAACGCAATCCTAAATTTAATGTCGTTGAAGAGCCGATATATTTGGGGAAAGCGATTGCGCGGCATACCTCTGCCGAATGCATAGTTGTAGATTGCCTAACGCTATGGATAACTAACCTACTGATGACTACCGAAAGCAAAACTTCAATGGAACACGAACGGGCAAGCTTTCTTGATTCAGTGAAAGCATCACGCTCTCGGATATTCTTCGTATCAAACGAAAGCAACATGGGAATTATTCCCCTTGGTGAACTTTCAAGACGCTACTGCGACGAAATTGGTTTGATTCATCAGGAACTCGCAACAATATGCGATGAGGTGTATCTAATGGTCGCAGGAATTCCACTTCAAATTAGCCCTGGTAACGTTAGCTAAACCAAGCAGCACCTGAGGTTAACGCTGGTGTAAGCAGTGTTCCCCACTCACTAACCTGCAACTCTATTATTGGGTTACATACTTTCTAAAGCTCAGCCTATTCGAGGGATTCGTTGCCATCGATAGCAGTCTCTTGCGCACAAAATTGATCACTGATAATCATCACCAAACAAACGACCTGCCGTACGCTTCTACAGGTCTAAAAACCTACAAGAGGTGCGTTGGTGTGAAGAGCTCTTATAAATTGAAGTCAACGTTCTAGGGAACGGAAAGCAAAAAGGCCGTACCC